>NZ_JANMZH010000105.1:0-76607 GCF_031383065.1 Microcoleus sp. OTE_8_concoct_300
CGAAAGTACAGCACAAAAGTACACGGCATTTAGTAGTTCCAAGGCGGTAGCAAGCTTAACGGGGGACTAATCCTCCCCCCCCATTCAATTGTAAAGCCGTCCTAAAAGGACGGGGTTTCTACCCATTTTTCTGATGAAAAACTTGAATCTAAAAACCCTAAAGTTCGATCGCAACCTTGAGGGCCATGTTGACTCACCTTTCATCGAAAAAAATGGCTTGCTGGAATTCAACCCCAAATTTATCCAACCCGAATTTTTAACAACCTGGACGTTTGAAACACACCTGTACGACGAACAAGTTGCGATCGACCACTTTGTCATCACATTTCCCAGCCGCACCCAACTCGAAAAATACGCCGAATCTTTTTACCCCTTCGGCGCCAAAATTGTCGAAGGCCCAGACTTGTTCCCGATTAACTTTTGTTCGACAAACATTAACGTTCCCTCCGATTTGTGGCTGCATTTAATGACCTTATTAATGCCAGCCGGCGGCTTAGTAGTATTATGTGCGCCCCACGCAGCCGGCGACCAAAAAAACCGTTTCCAGGAAGAAAGAGGATTAGCAGCAGTTCACCACGTCGCGATTCCAGTCGAAAACGTGCAGAATGCTGCTACAATATGGCAAAATAAAAACTTCAAACCCATGTCCGATCGAGCTTTAGATTACGGCTCATTAACCCAGTGGTTTCTGCAAAACCCCGCCGGACAAATTATCGAATTAATCGAGCGCCACCCCGGCAATAACGCCACTTTCGACTGCAAAAACATCGCAGGTTTGCGCCTGAGTGAAATCGCAGTTTAGTAAAGCAGGCAAGATGCCTTCCCACAGTTCCCAACTCCAGTTATATCGTTAATCTCGTTCCCATTCTCTGACTGGGAATGCCGATTCCGAGGATCTGCCGGCAGTCTTTTCACTAATAAAATATATGGTTGCATTAAAAATCCCAAAAGTCACTTTTCAACCCCCGACATTCAACTCACTTGAAGAAGAACGCCGCCACCGCAAACAACGTTTAGCCGCCGCATTTCGATTATTTGCCCGCTTCGGATTCAGCGAAGGAGTTGCCGGACATATCACCGTCCGCGACCCCGAACACCTAGACCATTTCTGGGTCAATTCTTTTGGAATGCACTTTGGTTTAATTCGAGTCAGCGACCTAATTTTAGTCAACCACAAAGGCGAAGTTGTTGAAGGAAATAAACCCGTAAACGAAGCAGCATTTGCCATTCATTCCCAAGTGCACAGCGCCCGCCCCGAGGTAATGGCAGCAGCCCACGCTCATTCTCCCTACGGCAAAAGTTGGTCGAGTTTGGGCCGCCTGCTTGACCCGCTGACGCAAGATGCTTGTTCTTTTTATGAAGACCAAGCTTTATTTGACGATTACACCGGAGTTGTTTTGGAAATCGAAGAAGCTAAACGCATCGCCAAAACTTTAGGTGAGAAAAAAGCTATTATTTTACAAAATCACGGATTGTTAACAGTAGGTCAAACAGTAGATGAAGCAGCTTGGTGGTTTATTGCAATGGAACGTTCTTGTCAAGCGCAGTTAATGGCCGAAGCTGCGGGAAAACCAATTCTCATCAAGCCAGAATGTGCGCGTTTAACACAGCAGCAAGTAGGGTCTCACCGCATGGGATGGTTTAGCTTTCAACCGCTTTATGACATGATAGTGCGCCGGGAACCTGACTTATTAGATTAGCAGGGCAGCGGAAATCTTAATTATGATTATATTAAAAGATTTATGCTGACACCGATTCCAACCAAGCTATCAAATCCTCTTGACTGGTAAAATCTAGCAAGATTTCTCCTAAATCATCTAATTGTTCTGGAGATAACTGCTGGATGCGAGTTTTAATTTCTGGCGGGATTTCGCCAGTGCGCCGCCCGATTTGACGCAAGATTAATGCTGTTTGCCCCTCAATTAGACCTTCTTGGCGACCTTCTTGGCGACCTTCTTGCATCCCCTTAATAACAGCACCGCGTTGGTCTTCAAAGAACATTTCCCGCTTTTCTAATGATGCTAACTCGTCAAGGTTTAAGGTAGACCTGTTAGCGATGTTAAAAGCTGTTTTAATTTCGGGGACTGATGCCAATTTATCCGGTATTTCGTCTAGGTTAGGAGCATTTTTGAGAAAATAAACCCAGCTTTGAATCAGACTTTGAACTTGTTCTAATTTTTGGTTAAACTTGGGAAGTTCAAGAAACACTAATTCGATTTCTCTATAATACTCAAAATTTTCTTCCACTTCTTTGAATACAAAGTGTGACAGAAATTTCTCGGTGTTCTCAAACAGGATAAAATCTGTAATCGTGAGAGCGATGAGAGGATTTAATTTTGAGTAGCCTTCTCTCGGTTTGAGTTGAGTTGCGTAAGTTTTGGCGGCATTGTATATGATGCGTTTAGTAAAAGCTTCTACATTGATGACCTGCATTTCGATAATTACAGTTTTGTTCCCTGTAATTTTTGCTTTGACATCCAGGTAAGTGTCTTTTAATCCAGTAATGCTTGGTGCGGTGTAGGGATCGATGATTTCTAAGTCTTTAATTGTCGGCTCTCCGTTGTAGAGCATAGCATTGAGAAAGCTAATCAAAACTTCTTTGCTCTGGGGCGAAGCAAATATTTTTTTGAATCCAAAATCGGTCTTAGGGTTGATGAACTCCATAATTGGTAATTAGTAAATGGTGTTTAATTGTGGTAATTATATCACAAAAGTCCTTCCATTTCTAAGTCTTCAATTATCTGCAATCCGCGCGGGTCGCCCACTCGCAAAAGTGAAGATTTAGCATCTTCCCGCACGCCCATATCTTCATCTTCTTCTAAGGCTTCAATCAGAGCATCGATCGCCCCAGCGTACACTATATTATTCGGCAATTCCCGGGCCAGTTGCCCGATCGCCCAAGCGCAGTTGCTCCGCACAGCAGATACAGAATCTCCCCGCAGCGTTTGAATCAACGGCGGAATCGCAGCAATCACCACATAGTAACCAACTTTTGCCATTTGACCCAGAGAACTCGCCGCCCACAAACGCACCGCCGAAATATCAGTCAAGAGAGCATCAATTAAAGATGGCAAAGCCCGGTGGTCCCTGCAATTTCCCAGGGCCCAAACTACCCCTTTGCGAACGTAACCGTTCCAGTCGCAGTTAAGCTGAAGAATCAGCGGTTCCACAGCATCGGGGCTGGGATTTCGCCCCAAGGCATAAGCCGCGCTCACCCGCACCAAGGGGCAACCGTCTCTCAACAAATTAATTAAATGCGAAATTGCTCGATCGTCCTGCAGTTCGCAAAAAGCCCGCGCCGCAATCATCCGGTGCTGAGGTTCCGGGGATTCCAGCAAAGGCAGCATTTCCTCAGGATCTGGCAGCGGGGGTTCGGATTCGTCAAATTGATCCAAAGGGCTTTCCAGTTCCGTGTCAGTATCAAGGGCGTTGGAGTAGTCGTTATTGTGCATAAAAAAACTTTACCGCACTGAGGATGCTCCTCAGCAACTCAGTCAGCAGTCAGCAGTCAGCAGTCAATAATTGTAGGGTGCGCTTGTCAGCAACAGGCAAGATGCCTGTTCCACAAGAAAATTTATCTGTTGTGGAACAGGCATCTTGCCTGTTCATAAAAGGCTAATTGAGAATGGTGCAACATATGAGTTACTACAAACAAATACCTCTGCTGTCACCTAAGTTGGTAGTCATGACTTCAGTCCTCATAATTGCTGTCACCTAAGTTTGTAGTGAGGACTTGAGTCCTCATAATTTGGATGAATCCGGACTAAAATCCTTACTACAAATGAATATCTCTGCTGTTACTTAAGCTGGTAGTGAGGACTGAAGTCCTCATAATTGAGATGAATCAGGACTTTAGCCCTGATTCCAGACCAGTAGAATTTATTTTTCAAAGAGACTTGAGCATCGAGAGGGAATGACTTTGATAGCCTAATTTTTGATAGAGATTCAGCGCAGGCTGATTGCTGAGAAATACTTGCAAACCAATTTGCCGATCGCCCCTTTCCCGCGCCCAATTTTCAGCATGAATAACTAAAGCTGCACCGACTCCTAGACGGCGATGTTCCGGTGCTACGTACAGCAAAAAAATGTGAGCGTAGCGTTCTCCCGTGGTTTGGTCGATCGCATTTCCCAACCACAAACATCCGACAACCGATTGGACATTTTGGACTTGAGATTGGGGATGGAGATACTGCGAGGGAAGCACCGGCAAAATTTCTGCCTCCAAGGGGCTGTTTTTCTGGCACTCTACCCACCAAACCGGCGTCTGGTTAGAAAAATACTGCTCGACAGTTTGAGCCAAATGTCCCAATTCCCCATCCGGGTAAAGCTCTCGGTATGTCCGGTGCATAAACTTTACCAGTTTTGCTCGATCGAGTCCAGATCCTGAGCGCAGCCCGTAGCCCGGTATTAGTTGAGCAGACATCAGCTCACCGGACACTGAGAGCCCAATAATTTAGCCCCAAGAAAATTGGATTCACTACTGCAGCTTGCTTTTGGGGGATCGCTTCCTCAATCGGTGCCGGGGCAGCCATGTCCGCCGGCAAAAAGATGCGAGCGCTGACTGCTACCAGAGCCGCCAAAAATACTAATATCGCTATGAATGGAGCAATGTATTGACGAATGATAGCCATAACCGCAAAAACTTGATTCTTGAGTTGATATTATCAAGTGTACCATACAAATCTTGTCAGCTATAATGGCTGATTGGACACTTAGCTCAAGAAGAGAGCGATCGCAAATACCAACAAACACAAAATATAATATTATGAGTGCCTCGCCTGCTGTTTATGAAGCTCTGGCTAAGTCAATAGTTTTTTTGAATCAAAAACCGAACGCGCAAAATGAAGTTGCCCGTTTCCTGGATACTAATGCCTACTATATCGATCGCATATTCGACGACCCAGAAACCGGCTTTTATGCGATCGGCTTCGGTTCATCAGATCCCAAAAAACCGCCAGTCCTCGTATTCCGAGGTACAGATTTCATCGACGGCGAAGCTATATTTTCCGACTCCCGGGACATTGGTTTACCCGAATTTGAAAAGAACAAAGATAATATCCAAAACTGGCTGACACAAATCGGTCAAGATACTGGTAAAAACCCCAGCAAGTTATTGCCCGATGTCATCGGTCACAGTTGGGGCGGAGCTGTCGCTCAAATTGTAGCAACCGAATACCCATCTATTACCGGCGATATCTTTACTTTCAACTCTCCGGGAGTGTCAGCGAGTACATTCAACACTTTTCGGAGAAATCTCAGCAGAGTCGGCAACAAAAATGTCAATCACTACATTGTCAGCGGAGATTTAGTCACCTTGTTTGGCGAAGCATTTCTGCCGGGAAAAGTATTTCTCCAAAGTTTTACAGACCCTAGTATTAATCCCTTAACTGTTTTGGCAAAACATCGAACTGAAAATTTGTTAACTAATCCGCCAGCGGATTTTTTCCAGAGGCAAATTTCTGTAGAACAATTAAACAGTCCCGAGTTTGCTTATAACAACGACTCAGACTTTAACGAGTTTATAGCTGCGATGAATTTTGCCCTACCCAATGTGTCAATAGCCATCAGAACCCGAGCGGGTGCAGAGAGTTTGAGAACAGCACCCGAATTTTCTTTTGTGCAGTTAATCAGACAAATGCAATTCGGTTTAGCTCCCTTGCAACCGAATTATTTATCAGGCGACGCTCGCAACAATACTGCTACCGGCGGTCCTGGAGAGGATACAATTATCGGCAACGGCGGTAACGATACTCTCAGAGGCAATCGAGGTAATGACAGCATCACTGGTGGTAATGGCGACGATTTCTTGTACGGCGGCAGAGATAACGATTATTTAGAGGGCGGCGACGGAAACGATTTGATTTCCGGCGAGTTGGGCAACGATTTTTTAATTGGTGGCGCCGGGCGCGATCGCTTCGTATTGGAATCCGGCGGCGGAGCAGATGTGATTGTAGATTTTCAAGATAGTGAAGATTTAATTGTACTGTCGCGGGGTCTAACTTTTCCTCAAATTAGAGTAACCCAAGGAGTTGACGGAGCTTTAATTACTATCCCGATTACTGCGGAAATTCTGGCTACTCTCAGAGGCGTAGTGGCAAGCAATCTTACGCGGGTAGATTTTGTATAGCTTTAGTGCGAGAAAAGTTTGTAGTTTGGGTGGCACGAAAGCAAGGCGGGTTTGGTAGCGAGATTGTTTTTCCTCAAAAGTTTTTGGCTAAATTTCTCCCTAAAAAGCAACGCAATATGACAAATTAATATTGTTAATAAACGCCGTCTACAGTAAACTTAGTTAAGGAGCTTAAAAACTAATTCCCCATCAAACGACAGGAAATAAAAAAATATGCCGTCCTCCCCCGCCGCTTACGAAACTATAGCCAAGCAAGTTGTTTACGTAGATAACAACCCCCAGTTTCAAACTTTAGTTCAAACTGGTTTGATGGCTGCTGGCTACCAAATCGATCGCACGTTTGACGATCCGGGGACTGGATTTCACGCGATCGGCTTAATTTCCACCACCCCAGACAAACCGCCCGTTTTAGTATTTCGAGGCACCGACTCGCTCATAGATGATGCTGCAAACGCAGACAGGCGAGGTGTCGGTTTCAACCAATTTGAAGCCAACAAACAAGCCTTAGGAAATTGGCTCACACAAATCAGTCAAGATACAGCAAAAAACCCCCGCCGCTTGCCTCCAGATATTCTCGGACACAGCTTGGGCGGTGCCATAGCGCAGCTAGCCGCCACCGAATTTACCTCTGCGATCGGAGATGTTGTCACCTTCAATGCTTCCGGAGTTAATCAGAGCACAGTCAATACATTTAAGCAGAAAGTCGGTTCCGGAAAAAATGTAACTCACTACATAGTTAGCGGCGATTTTGTGAGTTTGGGAGGAGAAGCTTTTCTCCCCGGAAAAGTAGTTCTTCAAACATATACAAACCCGATTATTAACCCGCTGCTTGTCTTGGAAAAGCACACCCAAAGCGGTTTGTTAACTGCTCCTCCTCCCGGTTTGACTCAGACAGAAATCTCTGTAGACCAGTTAAACCGCCCTGATTTCACTTTCACAGATTCAGATTATTTAGAGCTGTTAGGTGGCTTAGACTTTGCATTGCCGGCCTTGGGAACATCGCTGCGATCGCGCAGCAGTTTAGAGCAATTAAGAACCGCTCCGGGTACCTCCTTTTTAGGAAACGTTGTGGCAATAAAAACTGCTCTCGATTCATCGCAAGCTAACCAATTACTAGGCGACGATGCCAACAATACAGCCTCAGGTTTTGCCGGGGACGATATTATCATTGGCAATGGGGGAAACGACACTCTCACCGGCAACAAAAACAACGATATTATCAGCGGTGGCGTCGGCAACGACCAGCTATTCGGTGGCAAAGGGGATGACAATTTGAACGGTGCAGAAGGAGACGATACGCTCATTGGGGGAGTGGGTGCGGATATCTTAATTAGTGGCCCTGGACGCGACGTATTGGTGTTAGCAGCAGGCGCGGGTACAGATACATTTATAGACTTTCAAAAGGGTCAAGATTTAATTGGTTTGAGCCGAGGTTTGAGCTTCAGCCAACTGAGAGTTAATCAAGGCGATTTTTCAACTACAATCGAAATTGCCAGTAACGGCCAAGTTCTTGCGAATATTCTCGGTCTTTCAAGCAGTCCGCTAACAGCTAGTGATTTTATTTCAATTTAGATTTCAATTTAGTTGGCGGCTGGCAATACAGATATTCGGTAAGGACACAACATTGTTGTGTCCTAATTTTATCTTAGGAACGCCACACAGAGTTTATACTCATTCCATGATTAAAAACATTAATATTCCTGCTGGGGCGGGTTCACCGAAATCTCGAAAAAGTAGTGCAGACATTGGTAAACCGACGTTGCATAATTGCGGGATGATTTTGATTGTTTTGTGGGATGGGCGTCCCGCCCGAAGGCGTGTATTTTCACAGCAGGCGGGACACCCCACAAGAATCATCCTCAAATTGTGCAACGCGGGTAAACCCGCCCCAGCCCGGCTCTTATAATTATAGCGACCGGACTTGATATTAATCGAAATCGTCCAGTCCAGGCCTGGGCATGGATGCTAATTTTTTCTCATCTTCTAGGGGCAGAAAGAAAATGGTTAGCATACCGGGAATCACAGCCAGCGCGCTCATCAAAAAATAATTTTGATAGCCGAGATTCGCCTGCAAGTAGCCGCTAAAAACGCCGGGAATCAGCACTCCTGCGGCCATAAAAGCCGTTGTAATTGCATAGTGAGATGCTTCGTATTCAGGGCGGACAGTCCGCATCAAGAACACTGTATAGGCAGCTACGCCAAGTCCGTAAGTAAATTGCTCGATCGAATTTACGGCATAAGCCCATTCAATCCCCGGTTGATTGATTGCCAACAGCCAATACAGCACGTTAGTTGAATTTTGCAGAATTGCCGTCGGCCACATCCATTTTTTCAATCCTTGTTTTGCAATCAAATAGCCGCCCAGCAAACCTCCAATTAACAGAAACATTACCCCGATCGTACCCGATAACAGACCCATGTCCGATGTAGAAACTGCTAATCCTCCTTTCTCCACTTTATCCATTAAAAATGGCGGGGCCATTTTAAACGTCAAGGCATCGCCTAACCTAAAAATTAAGACATAAGTAACAATCCAACCAATTTTATCTTGCTTAAAATAAGTTTTAAATGCTTCGATAAAGCTTGTTGTTTGTTGGGGGGCGCCAGATTCCAGAGCGTAATTTCTAGGATAGGGAAGATACCATCGCTGAAAAAGATATATCAGCACAAACATAATCGCACAAATGCCAAAGGCTGTCGCCCATCCGTAGTTAAGCGCAGACACGCTAAAATCAGAACCGAAAAGTGACAGCGGAATGTCTTCATATATTTTGGTGTCGCCTGTATTTCCGGTGACTAAATGCTGTTCGGCCAGTTTCCCGGCTAAGAAAACCAATACACCGCTACCGGCAATGACAGCACCTCTATAAGCCGTGTTGCGAACCCCGACAAACAAGGCTTGCTGGTCTTTATTGAGAGTGTTTAAATAAAATCCGTCAATGGCGATGTCGTGAGTAGCTGACACAAAGGCGATCGCGGTAAAGATAACAAGCGATATAATAATCGGTGCCGGCGTTAATACGCCAAAAGCTAGGAAAGCAAACAGAAAAGCACAAATGATTTCGGTTGTTAAAATCCATTTGCGTTTGGTGGAATACAAATCAACAACTGGCCCCCACAAACCTTTTAATACCCAAGGAAAAGACAAAAGACTTGTCAAGCCGATGAGTTCGTTGGTGGTTCCCATACCTTTCAAAAAAATCACCGACATTAAATTAACGACGGTGTAAGGGAGACCTTGAGCGAAATACAATACTGATACCCACAATCCAGCGTTTTGCTTTTTTTCCATTGCAAAGATATTTTGGCGAGTTATTTATCTAATTTACTGAGTGCGATCGACAATTCCGGTCAACTAAACCGCTTGCATCACAGTATATGTCATTCCGATGCCAGCGGCAGCCATATAAATAGTGTATTTTAGCATCATTCTGACTCACAAATATTTTCATTTTTGGAATAAGCCTGCAATAATTTTTCTCCGTTAAAATGAACGAGGTAAGCGCGAAGATTCTTGTCCCAGTCAGAAGTGTCATAAGTTCGTAGCAGTTCTAAAGCACTTTGTTCTATCTGATATGCAGTTTTTGGACTATTCACCAGACGTTCGGGACTGTCAGGATTAACAACAATTAAACCTGCATCTAGAAACTGATGCACAGTCTGGTGGCGCACAGTTTCCCGCGTATTTGGTGCATATTTTTTACTGTACTCCTGATCCATAAATTCCATAATTGGTGTGATTCCCCGAAGTGGAGATTTTGCCAATTCCCAAGTATCCTTTGGCTTGAGGTCAAGCAAAGCCAGAAGGGTTAAGGCGGAACGTCCGTTAAGCTGACTTTTGGGAAAACCCAGCGCTGCAAGTATTTCTAAAGATTCATCAATACGGTTCTTGATTGTCATTGGGCTATTTTCTAACGGATTGGTCGCGTTAAGGAGTTGTCTCTCGAGAAGTCGATCGAGTTCCCGCTGTGTAGGAAATATTTCTCCTATTTGAGCGCCAAGTAAAAGTAATTGCTCTACACTAGGATACTTCAAATTGCGTAAATCCGTAGCATTAACTTGAGTGTGTCCGTTGAACAGTCGGAAAAACGCATCTACCAAACTCGAATTTAGATAAACGGCCAATCCCCGCGCCAGGGTGAGGTCTAATCCGCGTCCCTGTTGGTGAAAGTAATTCAAATGGTTCTCAAAACCCACGCTAGAACTATTAATTTTATTTGCATCCCAGACAACTGCAACAATTCGCTTTTTCTCTTCCTTTGAGGAGAAGCGCTTGCTCAAAACATAATGTTCGTTAGGTACGAGGAGTGCAGCAGTTTTTTCCGTGACAGCTAAAGCTTGATGCTTTCTCGTTGCTGTGGGATATTCAACACCGCCAGCCGAGAAGTGTGCGGGATAAATCAGCGGAACTGTACCGTTCTCAGGTTTTAGTCGCAAGTCAGAGCGAACACGAAAATCTACAACTTTTCCGGTGGAAACTGTTAAGCCTAATTCCTCTAGGGTGCAAGTAAATTGAGCCATTTGCTCGACTACTTTCTGGCTGACAGAATCCGGTAAAATCCGAATAAATTGCTCGGAATCTTGGGGATTAATTAAGGCGGTATAGGGCAGTTGGTGAGACAAAACCAGGTCGTCGCCCACGCTGCTGCTTGAGGTAATTAGTACAGTATCTGGCTGTTCTATTTGTTTGGTGGCGCGCACAATAATAGTTTCTTGCAGCACCGCATCATCGCGAAATGGCAACTGTCGGGATTCAAAGATGTGTACTTGGCGTAAAGCCATCATTTGAAGGAATACTTTGCGGAAATCTCGAAAGTATAAACCGTTGCAAAAGCTGCGGGGAGTAATCGATACTAATTCACCGTTTGGTTTGAGCAGGTGAGCGGCAGCAACTGTAAAGCCAGCGTAGAGATTGCTGGTTTCTAGTCCTATAGAACGCAGCAAGGTTCGGGTTTGGGATTTAGCGTCTATCTTGGCATAGGGAGGATTGATAATTGCATGGGTAAATTCCCGTTTTACTTGTTGTGTAAATAGATTGGGATGCAACATATCGGCGCTGTCTTGAATAAAATCTATTTCCCGAATTTCACAGGTAAAAGATATCTCAAACCGCTGACATTCTATACTGCATAATTCTAAAGTTTGCTTGAGGTATTCTATCAAAATAAGGTCTATTTCATAAGCTGTAACGTGCAGGCTGTGCGGTTTGTTTTGGCGCTGGCAAAGTTCGCAAACAACGGCTGCTAACAGGGAACCAATACCAGCACCAGCATCTAAAAGCGATATATCGGGACAGTTAAATTCCAACATTCCCGCCATCAAACTTGCGACTGAGGAAGGTGTTAAAAATTGTCCTTTTTCTCCTCTCTGGCTTTGCTGCAACTTTCGGGTTGCTTCTTGGCGCCAGCTATCTACTCGATCGAGTAAATTGCTTGCAGTTGAGTAGCTGTTACCCGCAAGGGCTAGGGTTTGAAAATGTGGTGCTATCATTTGTTCAAAAAGTGCGATCGCACTTTTAGTGTATTTTCGCCAAAATAGGATTAGTATTATTGAACCGCGAAGACGCGAAGGACACGAAGGAAGAAGAAAGAAGAAGAAAGAAGAAGATAATTTTATACCGAGAAGGGTGTAAGAGGCGCGATCGACTTTTTCTGCAAGCGTGTGTTTTGCAATACCTATTTTACTTTTTTGCCCACTTAATTTACCATTGTGCGAAAATGTCAAGCGGACGCTCAAACCAAAAGTCCGTAAAGGACTGTTAAACGCTCTCTCACACACTTCTGATGCGAAATACCAAAACATTCTTTTTGTCAAGCTTGTTCCTGATCGGCTTAACAATTAGTTTTCTGCTGACTCCTGGTTGGTTCTCCAACTTCCCATCCCGTGCTAGCGCAACTATGCCCCCGCAAACCCAAACCGCCGAATTTCGCGCCTTCTGGGTGGACGCCTTCAACCCCGGCTTCAAAACCCCTCAAGAAGTCACAAAATTGATCGCAGACGCGCAGCGGGCAAATGCCAACGCCATCGTCGCCCAAGTCCGCCGCCGCGGCGATGCTTTTTACACGAGTGCGATCGAACCCCGCACCCTCGATCCCAACGTTCCGGCGGGTTTCGATCCACTGCAAGATTTGATTGATAAAGCCCACGCTGCAGGCATTGAAGTACACGCTTGGATGGTGACGCTGCCGGTGGTTTCGGGCACCAAACTTCCCGCCGGTCACGTTTGGCAACAACACGGGCCTTCGGCCCCAGGAAACGACAATTGGGCGATGCTGACTTACGGGGGGGAAGCACCCGGTTTCCTCGATCCCGGCCATCCAGACGCCGTAGATTATACTGTTTCGGTCTATTTGGACTTGCTCAAGCGCTACGATGTGGACGGCGTACAGTTGGATTATGTGCGCTACGGCGGGCCTACTTGGGGCTACAATCCGACTGCGATCGCCCGTTTCAATCAGCAAACAGGTCGATCGGGCAAACCCGCACCCACCGATCCCGCCTGGATGCAGTGGCGGCGCGAACAGGTGACAAATTTAGTCCGGAAGCTTTATGTAGAAAGCCTTGCGATTAAACCGCGTGTTAAAATTACCGCTGCCACGATCGCCTGGGGAGACGGCCCGCAAAACGATGCAGGGTGGTATCAAACGCAGCCTTACAAAGAAGTATTGCAAGATTGGCGCGCTTGGCTGGAAGAAGGGATCGTAGACATGGCGATGCCGATGACTTACCAGCGCGAGTACAAACGATCGCAAAAACTCGCTTATGATCACTGGATCGAGTTCGCCAAAGACCACCAGTACAACCGCCAAATTGCGATCGGCCCCGGCAATTACCTCAACTACATCGAAGACACCCTCGCGCAGGTACGCCGCGCCGAACAGCCTTCTGCGAAAGGGAATAACGTAGCCGGTACGGTGCTGTATTCCTACGCTAGCAGCAACGTCTACACGAATGTGGAACTGCGATCGGGCGGTAGCGGTGATTTGCCCCGCCAGCCTTGGAAATACGTTCCCCAAAGCAACGATTTGTTTTACACTGCGCTTTCTGTGCCGAGTCAATACGTTGACGCTGCGACGGGCAAAACCTATGAAACTCAGCCTGTGTGGGCGACAGCAGCAGCGGTTCCCGATATGCCTTGGAAGTCGCGGCCGACTACAGGTGCGATCGCTGGAAATTTGCAGCGGTGCGCTCAAACTTGCGACGGTGCCAGCTTGACATTGCAGTCGATCGATGCTGCTGGCAAGGTGCGTCAACTGCGCGCGGATGGTAAAGGATGGTTTGGGGCGATCGAGCTTTCTCCGGGAACTTATCAGTTGAAAGTTGACGGTAGTCAAATTCAACAAACAGTTAATGTTGTCGCCGGTGAAGTCACCAAAATCAATCTCGGAGCTTCTTAACTGCTTTACTCGTTACCAGGCTCTGCCTGGTAACGCATATCCGGAGGCTTGCCTCCAATTTCCCTAAAAGCTTCCGAGGCAGAGCCTCTAGATATCGGTTCCCAGGCAGAGCCTGGGAATCAGTTAATATCATAAGCTAAAATAAAATCATCCCACATCAAATTATAAATTTATCAATCGAGATATGCTAACAACAGAAGCTGCTTTCACGCTCCGTAAATGGACAGTTAAAGAGTATCACAAACTCGGAGAGATGGGATTTTTTCACCCAGAGGAACGAGTAGAATTACTTTCAGGAAATATCATCAAAATGAGTGCAAAAGGAACTGCTCACACTTCCGCTTTAGGGCGTACAGATAGATTGCTGCAAAGCCTTTTTGCAAATCTGGCGTGGGTACGAATGCAAGATCCGATCGCCCTTGATGACAATTCTGAACCCGAACCGGATATCGCCGCAGTCAGAATCGATCCTTTTGACTATGCGACTCACCATCCGACTCCCTCAGAAGTATATCTAATTATCGAAGTGGCAGACAGCAGCTTAACTTTCGATCGCGAAATTAAAGCCAAAGCTTACGCGCGATCGGGAATTGCCGATTATTGGGTGCTAAATGTGGGCGATCGACAACTGCACGTTTTTCGAGAACCCGCGGTGGATGGGTATCAAAGCGAAGTAATTCTTGGGGAAACTGCGAGCATTTCACCGATCGAATTTCCCGCTTTCAATATCGCAATTCAGGCAATGTTGCCCCCTCTGGTATTAAATTGAAAACTGTTGTATCAATTGTCTTCGTTTGTGAATTATGTTTTTTTATTAACCGCAGAGGGCGCAGAGGGCGCAGAGAAAGAGAATAGAAGAGATAGAGATAGAGAGAATGGCTTTTCTCTTATTCTTCTGTCGGGCTATTCTTCTCTTCCCTTCTCTATTCCTAATCGCTTTCTAGAATGCTTGCGAGCAAAGCTTGCTGGGCGTGCATCCGATTTTCTGCCTGATCCCAAACGCGCGATTGACTGTTGTATCAATTGTCTTCGTTTGTGAATTATGTTTTTTTATTAACCGCAGAGGGCGCAGAGGGCGCAGAGAAAGAGAATAGAAGAGATAGAGATAGAGTGAATGGCTTTTCTCTTATTCTTCAGTCGGGCTATTCTTCTCTTCCCTTCTCTATTCCTAATCGCTTTCTAGAATGCTTGCGAGCAAAGCTTGCTGGGCGTGCATCCGATTTTCTGCCTGATCCCAAACGCGCGATTGACTGCCTTCAATCACTGCATCGGTAATCTCTTCATCGCGGTGTGCGGGCAAACAGTGCAATACAATTGCATTCTTATCTGCTAACTTCAGCAATTGTTCATTTACTTGATAGGGTTCAAACAAAGGAATCCTGATTTTTGCTTCCTCTTCCTGTCCCATACTCGCCCAAACATCAGTATAAATCACTTGAGAATTCTTAGCAGCCGCTTCTGCATCATCCGTCACAGTAACTTCGGTTTTTCCCTGAGCAATTGCTTTAGCTTTTGCCACAATATCAAGATTCGGCCCGAACTCTTCAGGACAAGCAATTCTGACATTTATCCCCGTCATTGCACAGCCCAACATCAGCGAATTTGCCATGTTGTTACCGTCGCCAAAATAAGTCAGGGTCAATCCTTCTAGCTTGCCAAAACACTCTTTTACTGTCATTAAGTCCGCCAGCACTTGACATGGGTGTTCGTCATCTGTCAGCGCATTAATCACAGGAATTTTCGCATAATTGGCAAAAGTTGCTAAATCCTTTTGCTCGAAAGTCCGAATCGCCAAAATGTCTAAATATCTGTCTAAAACCCTGGCTGTATCTACCAAAGGTTCGCCGCGGCTGACTTGTGTAACGTTGGGATTAAGGTCAATCACTTGCCCTCCCAATTTATACATTGCCACCGTAAAACTTACCCGCGTTCGCGTTGAAGCTTTGGAAAATAACAAGCCGAGAACTTTATTGCGTTTCAGCTTGACCATTCCTGATTTTAAACTGGCTGCTAGATCCAGCAAATAATTTAATTCGTCAATGCTTAAATCTGCCAGACTTAATAAATCTCGCCCTTTTAAGGAATCCATGCTTTCCCCCACACACAAATTTTTAACTTTGTCTTAAATCTTAGCCCGCAGAGGCGGGTTTTGTTTATTTTAGCTTGCACCATTCTCAAGAACAGGCAAGATGCCTATTCCACAAAGATTAGATTTTATTGTGGGGTGGGAATCCTGCCCGCCCGTGAAAGGCTTATTAACAATGGTGCAATATCTAAGTTTATTTCAACTTGCGGGCAATTGCTCGATCGCGCGATCGATCGAATCGCAACCTTGTTCAACCGTTTCTACCACAGCCAACACGCCCCGCAATTCCCCAGCGCCGGGGAAACCTTTAGCATACCAGGTTAAGTGCTTGCGCGCTTGGCAGACACCGCTTTCACCTTTATATTCCCACAAAGCCCGCAAATGTTCCTTAGCACATTCGAGGCGTTCAATTGGTGTCGGAGCTATCTTTTCCACACCAGTTTTCAAGAAATAATCAACTTCTCCCACCAAAAAAGGATAGCCCAAAGTTCCCCGCGAACACATCACTCCATCGGCGCCGGTTTCTTCCAGACATCGCATCGCTGCTTCCACTGAAAAAATATCCCCGTTAGCAATAACTGGAATCGATAAAACTTCTTTCACTCGGCGAATCCACTCCCATTTTGCCGGGCCGGTGTAACCTTGCGATCGAGTGCGGCCGTGCACGGTAATCATTTTTGCTCCCGCATCTTCCATCCGCTTCGCAAATTCCAAAATATTAATTTCTTTGTCAGTCCAACCGATCCTAGTTTTAACCGTGACAGGAACATCTACTGCTTCCACAACAGCCCGCACAATTGCCTCGGCCGTTTCCGGATCTCGCAGCAGGGAAGAACCGCCCCCGTTTTTAGTAATTTTGTTAACCGGACAGCCCATATTAATATCAACTGTATCCGCTCCTTCTGCCACTGCTTTCTGGGCCGCTTCTGCCAAGAAATCCGGCCGGCAGTCAAACAATTGAATGCTAATCGGGCGCTCGTTCGGGTCAACTTCCATAATTCTCGGCAGTTGCTTCACGTAGTGCAAACCCGTAGCGTTCACCATTTCCGTGTACATCATCGAATCCGGCGCGTAGCGGCGCACCAGGCGACGAAATACCAAATCGGTAACGCCGGATAAGGGCGATTGCAGGACGCGGCTTTTAACTTCAAAATCGCCGATTTTGAGCGGAGTTGCTAACCTTTCTTTTAATTCGGGAGATAGAGCAAGCATAGTCGATCGCACTTTTATTCTAATATCTGTATATTATACTACACTTCAGATAGTTGACCGTTGTTAACTATATTTTTAGCCGATTATTGAGTGACAGCTAAAAGTATATTTAACCTGACCGCAATGCCTATTTTACAGAGCCCGATCGCCCGAATTTGAATATTGTTAAACCAGGGCCCAAAGCCCAACCTCGACCACATTTAAAACTCCGTGCCGCTGCTGCTTGACTTTCGATCTATCTATGGGGTGTTGCCATCAATCGGGGATCTACCGAGTAAAAGTGTTGCCCAAGTCATATTTTTCTTGTTTAATTCTGCCGAATGGTTTGGCTGCCTTCGGCTCCCGCTGCCTTCAGACGACTAATGCTTAAATTTATTGGGATTCTGCAAAAGCCGTACATCAGATCGTTTTAAACTACAATTGGTGGATTCCTGAAGACCCCGATCGAACATTAAAAAAATTGTAGAGAATTCCTATGGACGCCGCAGCACTCTGGCAACGCTATCAAGACTGGCTTTACTATCACGAGGGATTGGGACTTTACCTCGATATCAGCCGCATGGGATTCGATGACGCTTTCGCAGCAGCACTGAAGCCCAAATTTGACAAAGCTTTCAAAGACATGGCAGCTTTGGAAGCAGGTGCGAAAGCCAATCCCGACGAAAACCGCATGGTGGGCCACTACTGGCTGCGAAACCCCGATTTAGCTCCCACTCCAGAATTAAAACAAGAAATAGTCGAAGGGGTAGCACAAGTCGAAGCATTTGTCAAGAAAGTTCAAAACCGCGATATTAAACCGCCCTTTGCTCCTCAATTTACTGACATAATTTCGATCGGCATCGGTGGTTCGGCCCTAGGCCCCCAATTTGTCGCCGAAGCTTTATCCCCAGACATTCCGCCCCTAGCAATTCATTTTATCGACAACACTGACCCGGCGGGGATCGATCGCATCCTCAACAAAATCAAAGACAAACTCGCCAGCACCCTAGTAATTACTATCTCCAAATCCGGCGGCACCCCCGAACCCCGCAACGGTATGATCGAAGTTCAAAAAGCCTTCGTCGCCGAAAAACTGGATTTTGCCAAACAAGCAATTGCCATCACCGGAGTTGACAGCCAACTAGACAAATTAGCCAAATCCGAAGGCTGGATTACCACTTTTCCAATGGCAGATTGGGTGGGAGGACGCACTTCCGAATTGTCAGCAGTCGGACTTTTGCCAGCAGCTTTGCAAGGCATCGACATTCGGGCGATGCTCGACGGCGCTAAAGTCATGGACGAAGCTACCAGAACCACCGAAATCAAACATAATCCCGCCGCCTTGTTAGCAATGTCCTGGTATTTTGCTTGCAACGGACGTGGCGAAAAAGACATGGTAGTTTTGCCTTACAAAGATTCCCTGCTATTGTTCAGCCGCTACTTGCAGCAATTAGTCATGGAATCTATAGGCAAACAGGAAGATTTAGACGGCAACACAGTTCATCAAGGAATCGCAGTTTACGGCAACAAAGGCAGCACCGACCAACACGCCTACGTCCAGCAACTGCGAGACGGCGTGCCGAATTTCTTCCTAACATTTATCGAAGTTTTGGAAGACAGGCAAGGCATTTCCCCAGAAGTAGAAACCGCCGTCACTTCGGGAGATTATTTGTCTGGTTTGTTGCAGGGAACTCGACAAGCTTTGTACGAAAATCACCGAGATTCCATTACAGTCACAATTCCCCAAGTCAACCCGGAGACAGTAGGAGCATTAATCGCCCTCTACGAAAGAGCCGTAGGTTTTTACGGTTCCTTGGTGAATGTCAATGCCTATCACCAACCGGGCGTCGAAGCAGGCAAAAAAGCGGCCGCGGCTGTATTGGACTTGCAGCAACGGGTACTGCAAGTGCTCAAAGACGCTCAAAAACCTCTGTCTGTCTCAGAAATAGCCAAAAAAGCAGGAAAGCCAGAGCAAATCGAGACAATTTACAAAACTCTGCGGCATTTGGCAGCCAACGGGCGTGGGGTAGCTTTGGAGGGAAAATTAGGGCAGCCTGCTACTTTAACAGCAAGTTATAAACAGAATTAAACAGTAGAATTAAAAATTAAAAGTGAAATTAGTCACTTTTAATTTTTAAGGTTTAATTTTTAAATTCCCCTCATGCCCTTGACCATTCTGGTTGCTGACGACGATTTCGCGACTCGCTTGTCGATTACCGATTATCTGGAAATTACCGGATACTCTGTAATCCCTGCTGAGAACGGCAAAGAAGCTTTAGGCTTGGTAGAGGAATTTCAGCCCCACTTGATTGTTACCGACATTACAATGCCCGAGATGGATGGCTACGAATTCGTGCGGCGAGTTCGGACTCGTCCCGCTTTCCGCTTGCTGCCGGTGATTTTTTTGACGGAACGCACGAGCACGCAGGAACGGATTCGCGGCTATCAGATGGGGTGTGACAATTATCTGGCTAAGCCTTTTGAACTCCAAGAATTGGCGGCGGTAATTCGCTCTTTGCTCGATCGCTACGCTCTAATCGCTCAGGCACCGTCTCATTCCCCAAAACCAGAACCGACGCCAACAGAGGCACGTAGCAGAGCCAATGGCCAGCCAGAATCGGATTTTTTTACTCAAAAGTCAGAAACCGACGATTCCCTACGGGATAGCTCCGCTTCACGCGCATCGACAAGCCAAAATGCTCCGAGTTTGACTCAGCGAGAGCGAGAAGTGCTAGATTTGCTGACAGAAGGTCTTTCTAATATTCAAATAGGCGATCGGCTCCACCTCAGCCCTCGAACTGTCGAAAAGTACGTCAGCAGCTTGTTCAGAAAAACTGAAAGCAACAACCGAGCAGAACTCGTTCGCTTTGCGATGGAACACCATTTAGTCAGATAACCGCAAACGCGATCGGGCCCCAGAAAATCACCTGTAATTGTCACACAAACATGAATAACAGCATAATCAACAATTACTTAAAAAATCAGAAAATTCTATATGCTGCCGCACTAGCAGCTTCCACAATTTTCTGTATTGCCATGATATCAATGGGAATCACCAAGTTTTACAGAGCGTTTTACAGGGTGGAGACAACTATAATGATTTCCCTAGCAGCGGTTTCAGTCTCATCCGACTTCTACTTAACGGTTCCTACTTGATAGCAACAGTTACATATATTATATGGTTAATTAAAAAACAACAGACAAGTTCCAGCTTTCTAGACACTGGATGATTTACTACCTAGTGACGTTACTTAAATCATACTTCCGCAGCAACTATTCTGACATCAATTTGGTATCAGATATTGGATGGATAACTCTTAGTTTATTTTTGTTTGCTACACCTTGGCTAATGCCTTGGTATCCCTCTATTCTGCTGCCAATTGCTGCTTAGAGTATCAATGCTCCTCATTTTGTCTGGACTAGCTTAACTTTTGCTCTGTCTCCAAGTATCATCTTAGTGGGAGGGGGTGCAAAATCTGGGCTCTCTATACTTACGATTTTGATCACCGTTATTGCTCCTACAGCCTTACTCGTACTGAGGCGAAAATTTGTCAGAAGTATTTAAGTTATAGTGCCAAAGAAGAGAGAAAATATAGTGTCCCATCGCACCGAGAATTTACAGTAGCTGTCGATCGCAATTTTCTAACTTTCCTTCTGGCCACCAACCTTTAAGCCTTCCTGACGAACAACGTACTCCAACAAACCCTCGCAGGCATCTAACAGTAAATCAATTACTCGATCGAATCCCTCCGGCCCACCATAATAAGGATCTGGCACTTCTTTCAGGTCATATTTATGGCAAAAGTCGCACATCAACCGCACTTTTTTTTTATATTTTCCAGGATTATCAAGAGCAAGAATATTCCGATAATTTTCCCGATCCATCGCCAGAATCAAATCAAAATTCTCGAAATCTTCCCTTTTAAATTGGCGGGCTTCGCCTAACAATTCAATTTCTCGCTTCCTTGCCGCCAATGCCATCCGCCTGTCAGGGGGGCTGCCAATGTGATAGCTAGCAGTTCCGGCCGAATCGCAGGTGATACGATCGCTCAAACCAGCTTGTTCAATTAAGTGATTCATAATATTTTCTGCTGAGGGCGATCGGCAGATATTTCCGAGACAGACAAACAATAATTTAGTCATTAGTTAGTAGTTATTAGTTATTAGTTATTAGTTATTAGTTATTAGTCAGTCAACAGTCAACAGTGCTAATTTGTAGGGTGCGTCGCTTTCAGAGTCAATCTGCAAGTTCCATCGAACATGGAGCAGCGACGCACCTTACTATAGCGGTTTTCAAGAAAGTTTAATCAGTCAACAGTCAACAATTGACTAATGACTAACCGAAACCGGGGAGATTCAGTCCGCAGGTGAGTTCTTCCATTTTCTCCCGCATCGTCATAGTAGACTTAGCGTAAGCATCCTGCATAGCCACCGTGACGAGTTCAGAAACCACCTCAGCACCTTCACCGAGGGCATCCGGCGAAATTTCCACGCGGCGGGGTTCTTGGTTGCCGCTGAGAAAAACCTTGACCAAGCCGCCGCCTGCTGTTCCCTCAATTTCCATGACATCCAACTCTTCTTGGAGCTTTTTAGCTCCTTCTTGAACCTGCTGAGCTTTTTTGAAAGCTTCAGTCAGTTCTTTCATTTTGCCCAGGCCGAAGCCAAATCCTTGTCCTGATTTTGTCATAACTACTTTTTGATTGTGTGTAGGCTGGCAGTCTGCCGTTTCCGTATTACTTCAATGATGCCTTAGAAGGGAAACTCTCCCAGTATTCTAACTTCTGGCTCCAACAACAGCGACCACCGCTGCTCGACTTGCTGTTGAACGTGGCGAATCACTTGAAAAATATCATTGGCCGTTGCCGACCCGCAGTTAAGAATAAAATTAGCATGGCGCTGAGCTACTTGCGCCCCGCCGATCTGGTATCCCTTCAGTCCCGATTGTTCGATAAACCAACCTGCCGTCTTGGGGCCGGGGTTGCGGAAGACTGAGCCACAGCTCGGTAAGTGGTAAGGTTGAGTTGTCCGCCGCTGGCTGAAATGGCTATTAGTTTCTGCCATTACTTGCGATCGGTCGAATCCCGGCTGTAACTGGAAAGTCGCTTCTGTTACTAGCCGATCGCCCCCTTGCAGCACCGAAGTCCGGTAGCGGTACTCCAACTCTTGGGGAGTCAGAAGTTCCACCTTGCCACCAGGGGATAGGACGCGAGCGTTGACCAGAATATCAGCGGTACAGCCTCTGTGAGCGCCTGCATTCATCACCACAGCCCCTCCCACGGTGCCCGGTATGCCGACTGCCCATTCGAGGCCTTTCCAGCCCCGTTTAGCCGCCAACCAAGCAAGGCGGGGAATTGACTCCCCCGCCCCGGCTGTAACTTGACCTGTTTCTGGATTAAAATTCACCTGTTTGAGGTAGCGAGTGCCGACGACCAAACCGGACAAACCCCGATCGCTCACCAACAAATTAGAACCCGCACCCAGCAGAGTCACCGGCACTCCTTCATCGTGTGCCCAGGCAAAACTCGCTTGCAAAGCCTCCATACTGCGGGGAGCAACGTACCACTCGGCAGGGCCACCGACTCGGAACGAAGTCAGGCCCGCCAGCGAAACTTGGGAGTTAATCTTGCAATCAGTTCCCCGCAAAGAAATAGGAGAATACACTCGCCGATTGTCCTTAACAGAGGAGTCATTCGAGATAGTCACCATCTTGAAAATCCTTAAAAATACCTGCTTCGAGAAGACGTGGTTGAAAATTCCTTTACCTAACTTATGCCACCCTTTTGAGCGAGCCGCTATGAAATCAGTTTCGGTACAACCTGCACCGCAGAGGCTGTCGAGCAACTCTCGACGGGGCGGGCGATTGAGCTAATCCGGGCGATCGGCTTGTTGATAAAAAGCCATAACCTCTGGAATAATCTGATTCAGATTGCCAGCACCCAAAAACAGAGCCAAATCCCCCGGTTGCAGATTTTCGGTTAAAAACTTACTTACCGACTCCAGGGAAGACTGAAACTCAACCTCTCGGCCTTCTTTAGCAATCAAATCAGCAACCTGCTGCCCGCTTATCTCTCCTAAATTCGCTTCCCCAGCACTATAAATATCGCAAGCCACAACCAAATCAGCATCCCCAAAAGATTGAGCAAATTCTGGCAAAAATGTCAGAGTCCGGCTGTAACGGTGGGGTTGAAAAATGGCAACCACTCTTCGGGATTTGGGATTCTTTTCGCTAGCTTCGATGCGCAAGCGAGCCGCCGCCAAGGTGACACGAATCTCGCTGGGGTGGTGGGCGTAGTCGTCCACAAACAGGATGTCATTGTGAAAACCCCGCACCTCAAAACGGCGGCGAGCGCCTTCAAACCCGGCAATCGCTGTGGCAATCGCCGAAAACTCTAACCCCAACAATCGACCCACTGCTACCGCAGCTAGTGCATTGCTGAGATTGTGTGTGCCTAGCAACTTCAACTCCATTTCCCCTAGCAAAGCTCCTCGCTCCCAAATGCGGGCCTTGGTGCTTTCGGATCCGTACTCCACGCCCGAAGCCGTGTAGTCAGCACCGCTTTCCGGCTGCAAGCTATAACTGACATGAGGCCCAAGGCAGTCTTTGACGATTTGGTCGTCAATGCAGCCCACCAAGGTTTGACAGTTTTGGGCAAACACCTTAAATGTGTCTATTACCTGGTCGAGGGTATCGTAATGGTCTGGATGATCCAGTTCCACATTCGTCACTATGCCAATTTTGGCTACCAGCTTGACGAGAGAACCGTCGGATTCATCAGCCTCGGCAACTAAGTAGGGGCCTTCCCCCAAACGGGCATTGCCTTCCCAAGCATTGACCTCGCCTCCTACCACGATCGTCGGGTCTAGACCCGCAGCCATCAGCATGAAGCCGATTAAGCTGCTAGTAGTAGTTTTGCCGTGAGTCCCCGCTACGGCTATGCTTTGGTAATCTTGAATTAACGCTGCCAACACATCCGAGCGATGAAAAATCGGACAGCCCAAATCTAAAGCAGCTCGATATTCGGCATTTGCCGGGTGAATTGCCGTCGAACATACTACTTGAGGTAATCCCGGAATTGCTTGGGCGCTTGAACCGTTGCCGTTCAATTGGAGAGCTTCGGCTGTCGCGACCGAAGCCCCTAGCGTACCAGCGACTGCCGAGGATACGGCCCTTTCCTGTGGCCCGCGGTCGGGACTACTACCGTTAAGGGCCGTTTGAAATAATTCAAAATTGTTGGCGTCTTGACTCCAAAAAATATGAGCTCCCATTCCTTGCAAGCGCTCGGTTATGTGACTCGATTTAATGTCGGAGCCGTACACAGGCAACTTGCGTTTAGCTAGAATGTAGGCAAGGGCTGACATCCCAATCCCACCAATGCCGATAAAATGAAATGGTCTACCGCTGAAATCAACAGAACTCGGCATCTTCGCTCCTCACACACCACACCACGCCAATAACACGCGATATCATATCAAGAATTGTTTTTTCAGGATACAGTTCGCTAGAGATTTTGTACAAAATTCTCCGCGCGTCCCTAGATTTGCGGGACTTGTAGAGATGTTTCTCTTGTATCCTATATGACTTAGTACCGAGTAGTTTTCCGGAACAGTCACAGCTCGAAAATTGCAGGTAACAGAAAACGGGGTCTGGGGTCTGGGCCAATAGACTAATTTTGGGTGGTTGCATACTCCTGCATTCTTTCTATTTCTATCCGCCTGCTGTGCTGGGATACCGCAGCAAAATCCCCACAACTTTTTTACCAAGATTGAGGGAAAACCCATAAGGATTTACAAACACTACCACGTATGACAAAATTTCGCTCATTTTATAGTCATAAATCTACTTTTACGGTCATTTTCTCCTGAAATTAAGAGATTGACCGGATCCCCGCTATAGTATATATTTTTACGGGATTGTATATATACAAGTTATGCAGTTGAGGAGAAAAGCCATTGAGCAAACCAGATCATTGGTTGGATTGAGAAGCCGATGGATGCTCTTGGCAGCCCTGAAAATTTTTACCACTGCGCTAAGTATATCTACGGTCAAAACTTTTTCGCCCGCCAACAAACGAATGCTCAGGCGGTCGATCGCGCAATCAAAACAAGTTGGGATTAATATTGGCAAGGTTAATCATCCAGTCCTAGACTCACTCCGACACTCGGAAATCGGTTTTTTAACTCGGATTGAAGGTTTGAACGAAGTAAGGCGGTTAAAAAACGAGGTTTCAGGGTCCAGGACGATAGTCAAAACTAGCTTCGTTCAGGAGTTTGTCCCTGATGTCAAGCGAGGGTTTTATAATAAACGAGCTTATGGTTAACTATCAGCCGGTTCGTCCAAGGCCTGTATTTAGAGGGGAGTTAATCGATTTTCGATTTTCGATTTTCGATTAAAGAATTGAAGAAAGCGACCCCACAGATAAATCCGGGGGCTGGCGATCAGGATTGGGAGCTTTTTTCGGGCTCCACCAATGAATCCGGGGGCTTGTACCCAGGCTGCTTTCGGTCAAAGGAGGCCTTATAAGCCTCCGTACCCCGAATCCACGACTCTTGATCAAAGGCGTGGCGGTCCAGAGTTGGCGATCGGGCCCGCGTATATTTCGGGAGCATCCTGATTTTCAATGTACTTTCTGGCACGTTGAAACAGTAATGAAGAAAGTGGCGGTGGTTCTACCTCAGTCAAAAAAGCCCTTGCCTTGAGGGAAAAAGAAGCCTGCGGTCTAACGGTACTCGGTTGACCGTCAGGTTTGCTTACAAGCGTAAAAACATAAAATTTACGCCATGTCTGTATTAATCCTGATTTTTGGGAAATATGGGGAAAATAGCGATTTTGGGGGGGACTTTTGACCCGGTTCACTGGGGTCATGTGTTGGTGGCAGAGACGGCTGCAAGTCAATTTGGTCTTGATCAAGTCATTTGGGTACCCGATCGCTCTCCTCCTCACAAAGAGCGCCCGGATTTGGCAAGTTTCGAGCAGCGGCGGGCAATGCTCGCTCTCGCGATCGGCGATCGCCCAGACTTCCTACTTTCGCCGCCGGAGGCAAATCCCAGAGGCAGTTCTTTTGCGATCGAGACCCTGCTGTATTTGCAAAAATTGTATCCAGGCTCGCGCTGGTACTGGATTATTGGTAGCGACGCACTCCTTACTCTCCCCAAATGGCACCGGTTCCGCGAAATTGGCGGGTTGTGCGACTGGTTGGTGGCCCCGCGTCCGAGTCAGGGAGATGGGGAAACAGGAGAAACCGTGGAGATTGGGGGAGTGTCCGAGTGGGGAGATTATCCCGGTGGAAAGCCCCTCGATTCCGGGGGGGACAGGATGCAGGTTCAGGCAAATGCTGTTGGCTTTCGAGTTGCCGAACAAATGGCTCTTTTGGATGTGGAAATTCGCTGGGAGGTGCTGTCCATGCCTGCGATCGAGATTTCGTCGAGTCACATCCGCCGCTGCTGTGCCGAAAGTCGCGACCTCCGCTACTTAGTCCCGGAAGTTGTTCGGGCTTATATTGCGGCCCATCAGCTTTACCAGTAACCAGCGGCCGATGTGACGAATGCCTTCTGGCTTGCGATTTCTGCCTTCTTGCAAAAGTTCCAGCTTTTTTGATAAACACAAAAAGTTAGAAAGGATCGACCTTTGCGATATGATCTTCTCTCATAAGTCAATTCTTAAATTTTTCCAAAATTTAAGCCTGAGCTAGGGGCTGCTATCGTTAGGAGGTACAAGGTGATTAGAGTCGCGATCAATGGTTTTGGGCGTATCGGCCGCAGTTTTGCACGCTGCTGGCTGGGCAGAAAAGATAGCCAGCTCGAACTGGTAGCTATTAATGACACTTCCGATCCCAAAACTAATGCCCACTTGCTGAGATACGATTCCATGATGGGAACGTTGAAGGATGTGGACATCAGTACGGATGAAAATTCGATTATTCTCAACGGCAAGACAGTTAAATGCGTGAGCGATCGCAATCCGCTCAACCTGCCTTGGAAAGATTGGGGTATTGATCTGATTATTGAAGCAACCGGCGTCTTCGTTGACCAGGCTGGTGCATCGAAGCATATCACGGCCGGCGCTAAAAAGGTGCTGATTACAGCTCCCGGCAAGGGACCTGAGGTCGGCACTTACGTGATGGGAGTCAACCACCACAACTACAAGCACAGTGACTACACGGTTATCAGCAATGCTAGCTGTACCACTAACTGTCTAGCTCCCGTGCTGAAGGTGCTTCACGAAAATTTTGGCATCATCAAAGGCATGATGACCACTACCCACAGCTATACTGGCGACCAGCGCTTGCTGGATGCCAGCCACCGAGATTTGCGCCGGGCCCGCGCTGCTGCGATGAATATTGTGCCGACTTCTACCGGAGCCGCCCAAGCTGTGGCTTTGGTGATTCCAGAATTGAAGGGTAAGTTAAATGGCATCGCCATGCGCGTCCCGACTCCTAATGTGTCGGTAGTTGATTTTGTGGCTCAGGTAGAGAAAAAGACTTTTAGCGAGCAGGTAAATCAAGTTTTCAAAGAAGCAGCCGAAGGCCCGCTGAAGGGGATTTTGGAGTACAACGATTTGCCTCTTGTTTCTTGCGATTATCGCGGAAACGATGCTTCTTCGATCCTGGATTCCAGCTTGACGCTAGTTATGGACGGCGACATGGTGAAGCTGTTGGCTTGGTACGACAATGAGTGGGGCTACAGTCAGCGGGTGGTTGACTTGGCTGAATTGGTCGCCCAAAGGTGGGAAGCCTAGTATCCGAAGGCAGAAGGCTTTAGTCATTCGGCAGAAGGTAAAAATGCTGACCTGTTTGTACTTTTGAGTCGATTTCTAGCTGACTGGTTATTTCTGTTTTCGAGCGGTAGAGACTTTTGGCAGTTGATAGTCGGCGAGTAGAAGATGAAATATCGTAGGGACAGGGCACTGCCGTGTCCCTACGCGATATCTGTATGCTGCTATTCCCAGCTATCGATCAAACTTTTTGCCATCATACTTCGATCGGGCTTTCGGGTCTGCTTGATGATAAATTTGTTATTTGTTTGGAGTAAGCGCTTAAACTGGCTCTGGTAAGGTATCGGAAAAGCCCAAATATTAAAAATAATAAAAATTCCGAGTATAAAAGTTAAACAACTGGAAAAATAGCAACGGCTACGGTAGAGCTCTCAAAGCAAAATATGGTATGAAAAAAGCGTTAATTAGCGGTATATCAGGTCAGGACGGAGCTTATTTAGCTAAACTGTTGCTCGATCAAGGTTATGAAGTTTGCGGAACCTCCAGGGACGCCCAAATTTCTGGTTTCGGAAACCTGGCCCGTTTGGGCATCCGAGACAGAGTAAAACTAGAATCCATGTCTCTCAACGATTTTCGCAGCGTCTTGCAGGTACTAGCGAAAATTCAGCCCGACGAAGTGTACAATCTAGCAGGTCAAAGTTCCGTCGGTCTGTCTTTTGAACAACCCGTAGAAACCCTCGAAAGCATTGCCACAGGCACATTAAATCTGTTAGAAGCAATTCGGTTTACAGGTGGCCAAATTAAACTTTACAATGCCAGTTCCAGCGAATGTTTTGGGGATACCGGAGGCAGTGCAGCGGATGAAAATACGCCTTTTCGCCCCAGAAGCCCTTACGCGGTGGCAAAAGCAACGGCATTTTGGGAAGTAGCCAATTATCGAGAAGCGTACAATTTGTTTGCGTGTTCTGGTATTCTGTTCAATCACGAATCGCCGCTGCGGCCGGAGAGGTTTGTTACCCAAAAAATAGTATCTGTTGTGTGCCGAATTGCTGCGGGTAGTTCCGAAAAACTGCATTTGGGAAATATTTCAGTTCAACGGGACTGGGGTTGGGCACCGGAATATGTGGAGGCGATGTATTTGATGTTGCAGCAGGAAGAACCGGACGATTATGTAATTGCCACAGGTGCAAGTTATCCTTTGGAGGAGTTTGTGCGATCGGCTTTCGTTTGTGCGGGTTTGGATTGGCAGGAACATTTAGTAACCGATGCGAGTCTTTACAGACCGACGGAGATTGCTGTAGGGAGGGGAAATCCGGCTAAGGCGAAGCAAAAGTTGGGATGGGAGGCGAAGTATAAGATGCCCGATGTGGTGCGGATGATGGTCGAAGCGAGGATGGTTTGATGTAAAATTATGAGGTAAAAATATGGAAGGAGAATATACGACAGCTAACGAGTGGTATAAGGCTAATCGCCGAGAGTTGAAAAAATACCGGGGTCAGTGGATCGCTTATAATCATCAAGGTGTTATTAGTTGCGATCGGGATTATGACAAAATGAAGGATGGTGTCGATCCGAGTTTATCAGGTTTAGATTATGTAATTGAGCGTATATATGAAAGCGAGTTTATTGAGCCTGTTAGCTTCCCAGGATTCCATTGTTGTAATTAGAGAGTTGATGATGTTTAAATATGTGAGAAGATGCAATTCAGTGATGAGCGTGTTTTGGAGCAAAAACGGTTACAGGGTTTGGCTACGGAAGGGCAGTTGATGGCTTACCGTCACGAAGCTTTCTTTTTTGCGATGGATACTTACCGGGAATACAAGCATTTGAAGGAGCTGTGGGATAATCGGGACGCTCCTTGGAATGTGTGGGAATGAGGGAAAGGGGGAGAGCGGAGAGCGGGGCGATCGTATCCAAAACGACAAATTCAAGTTCTGTTACCAACAACTGTTGTATAGCTTAATTTACGAACATGTCAAAATCAATCGATGAACAAACCAACAACTGTTTGATTGAAATACCAAATAATATCGATGTATATTGGCTTCAGACATTCAACGAAAAATACATATCAGTAGTAGATGGAAGAGTTTGCCATACTCAATCTTCTGATTTATCAGCGGAAGTTAATGTAATTATGGCTGTGAATCGAGATCGAGATTTTGTTGTTTTACTGACTCCTCAAGGTAACTATTTATCAGCTCAGGTAGACGGGACTTTGCAAGCAGATAGAAAGTTGATTGGTCCTTGGGAAAAATTCAAGCCCGTTTATTTTTCTAATGATGTTTTGGCTTTACTAACCGATCATGACCAATATTTGTGTGCTGAATTAGATGGAAATTTAGTAGCCAATCGTAGTAGCATTGGTTCCTGTGAAAACTTTAATTTGACATCAATTCCCAAATCAATTTTGGACGAGTTAGTTGCTGCAATATACCCGAGTATAAAAAGAATTATTACATTTGGCAATTTTGAGTCCGAAATTAACAGGTTTAAAAATAAAGTTTTAAGCTTACAAGCGGAAAAAAAACCGATTAAGATTTATGTAGGACCAGGAAAAATTCCTAAAGTCGGCTTTTTAAATATCGAACTGGAAGTTCACGTAGAACCTGATTTTTTGGAAAATCACTTTGATGAAATTTTTCAGTTTCCCGCAAATAGCTCGTGGTCAATTCCAGATTGTTGTGTAGACTATATTTTTCATGAAGATTTTATTGAGCATATCAGTCAACAGTCTCAAATCGAGTTTCTTGCAGAAGCGTATAGAGTTTTAAAACCTGGCGCTATTCACCGAATTAGTACACCTTGTTTAATAGAGTCAATGCGCTTGTATTCTGATTTTGAGAAAGGCTTTCAAGGTGTATTTTCAGATGAATGGAAACGCTGGAGTCATATTAATTTATTCAGCAAGAAAATGATTGAGGAGATAGCGACGATGATTGGCTATAAGCGCGTTCACTTCACGGTTAAGAATCACAGTTTATCTGAGCATCACCCAGGAGATTGGAGACCTGGCAGTGATCGAGATGAAAACTTCGGCAATATTTATGTCGAACTATTAAAAACTGCGGAGTAGTAAACCAGAGGATGCAATATGCGTCCAGTTTCTAATTCATGAATTGTGGGGCTACGCGATATGGCTGTAGCCCCTAATTCAGGAGTAAGCCTGGAGTTGGAAGAACTATACTCCGGATAGTTTTCAATTAGGGAGGGGGCGATGGTAATCAGAAAAAAAATACACTCTTTGGGTTCAACTAACCCACATTCCGCAGGTACGATCGCAAAATCCGGTATTTTAAAAGGATGGGAAATTTTAGAGCATCAGATATCAGAGTACAGGATATTGACCACTGTGGAATTATTGCAGGGATCTGCGATGAGATGGAATTAGTCGAACAGATCGATCAACAACTAGGCACACATCCACAAGAAATCATTAGTCCTCGGCTTGTAGTCAAAGCCATGATCCTGAATGGATTGGGCGAAAGTGAGCGCACCATTCTACCTATTTGAAAAATTTTTCGTGGGGAAAGCGACAGAGCATCTATTGGGGCAAGGAATCAGATCGGAACACCTCAATGACGACCGTTTGGGGCGGATCTTAGACAAATTACATGAGTCGGGATTGACGGAAATATTTGTGACAGTGGCACTGTCAGCAGCACGTCAATTTGGAGTAAACATCGACAGCTTACATCTAGATTCAAGTTCATTCCACGTTGATGGAGATTATCAACAGCAGGATGAAACAGTCGCATCAGGAGCAATACACATCACCCAAGGCTATTCCAGAGATCACCGCCCGGATTTGAAGCAATTTATCGTAGATCTCATGTGCAGTGGGGACGGAGATATTCCCTTGTATTTGAGAGTGGGGGATGGAAATGAAACTGACTCGGCAATATTTGCCCAACTCACACGGGAGTTCAGACAGCAATGGGATATTGATGCCTTATTTGTTGCTGATGCTGCACTTTATACCGCAGGCAACCTGGCTCAAATGGAACAGTTACGATGGGTATCGGGGGTACCTGCTACCTTGACGAGTGCGAAACAATTGTTGCTAGACATAGAACCTGATGCCTTCGTCGCCCGGAAGATGCCGACATACAAGATTGCCGCCTGTGGCAATACTTATGCGGGAATTCAACAACGATGGTTAGTAATTGAAAGTCAAGCCAGACTGGAATCTGACAAAAAACAGTTAGCAAAACGTGTAGCTAAACAGTTGGCTTTCGCCACCACAGAATTGAAACAGTTATCTAGTCAACAGTTTGCTTGCCAACAGTCAGGTCATCCAAGCCGCCACAGCATTTTCACAACAACTACCCTATCATCAACTAGACGATCTGCAAGTATGGGAAATTGTTCAGCACCAACGACGTGGTAGACCACGCAAAGATGAGGTGGGGCACAAACATTATCAAATATCTGCCGCTCTCATCTCTAAACCTAACGCTATTGAGGTGGAGATTCAACGGGCAGGCAAGTTCATCCTGGCAACTAATGTCTTGGATGAGCAAATTCTCAGCGATGAGTCTGTCCTCAAGGAATACAAGGCACAGCAATCCACCGAACGCGGTTTTCGGTTTCTCAAATATCCGCTATTCTTTACTTCAAGTATTTTTCTGAACACTCCTCAACGAGTTGCAGCAATGGCAATGGTGATCGGTTTATGCTTATTGGTTTATAGTTTAGGTCAACGGGCACTGGGCCAAGCTCTGGAGAGAGCCAATCAAACGGTTGATAATCAAGTTGGTAAACCTACCACGAAACTCACCCTGCGATGGATTTTTCAATGTTTTATGTCGATTCCTTTGTTGACGGTTGAGAACACCAAACACATTACCAATCTCACGTCAGAGCGATTATGGATTCTCCAGTTTTTTGGTGATCCTTGCCGTAAATATTATCTCCTTTCCCGATCTACCTGCGGAATGTGGGAACTAAAACAACATGAGCTTAATAGATTGCCTGATGAAACTTATTGAATCTACTTTACGGCAGCCCCGCATAGTCAGGAAAATTAGCGAGTATTTTTTTACTGTCTGCTTGCATCCCAACTTAAAACCTGAATACCGTTCCAGAATGTTTGTTCACAACCTACAACTGTTGTAGGCAGATCTAGCAATAATTGACATTGGGGATGAGTATCAATGAAATCCTTATTAGCTTGACTGACATCTTTCCAGTTAGTGTCATCCACAATAATTAATGCTCGATCGGCTAGAAAGGGTTTGGCAAACATCAACCCCAATAGTTGCGATCTGTAATCGTGAGCGCCATCATACAGGTAAACACCAAATTTTGGGTTTGTTGCTTTAACCTCTGGAAGTTTCATGAAAAAATCCTCCATACTCTGGTTGTTGAAAACGACTTGATCGGCTACCCCAAAATTAGACAGATTCTTCTTAAGTATAGTGAGATTTTCCCCGCTATGATCGAATAGCGAGAAGTTATCTACAGCATAGTCAGTCCTCCCTTAAACTTCAAGAAAAGTTATAAACATGAGACCTCGGTTGACCAAGTAGCCTGGGAGCTTGCTAATATTTCAAAATGCTTGTGATTTACAATTCAGTAACCTTGATATTTATGCCAATATTCTAGTATTAAGTCACTTCCATCATCCTCAAGAGAGCTTTTAGCGCATCTATATTGACAAGCGTATCTTCACAACCGTCTATCTGGTAAATAAGTTGCCGCAAATAAGAGCCTTCAATACTTTCGCCCATTAAGTAGTAGTAATCAAGTCCCGCTTGACCGCTAAGAATATAGTAACATATTGCCGGGTAATGAGGAGTTAAAATATCTACTACCTTAGTTCCGGGACTACAAAATATCAGGTTAGTTTCTCCACCCCCGTGCATACTAACTACAACTTTAGCTCCCCTCATGAGTGTAGCTGTTTCTGCTAGCGAAATTGATTCGGCATAGATAGTTACAAATCCGTGTTGGTGCAAAACTTCTAAAACTTCATCTTCATTAATAATTCTCCGGATCTGTCCAAGGTTCCGACTGATATATATGCGTTCTGGCTGCTGGGAGTTTGGTTTCGCTGCGGCGGGCAGAAATTTGCTTCTGAGAAATTCTACCGCCCATTTAGTTGGACAGCAGACTATGCCGGGGTAAGACGAAACAATTAACCTATCTGCTTGTATATGAGGGTATTTCCTGCTATCTACGATTTTATGTTCGGGAATTCCCAATAGCTTTAGTGTTTCCTTGTGAAAGGGCGCATCGTAACTTCTCACCACAAATTTGTCGATGCTATCGAGTACGATTCCGCTCAATTCTATCAGTCCCACTTTGGGCAGCGTATCCAGCATCCAATGGTAATATATGGCACTTGTATTGCCTGATAAAACTGCTACTGTCCCGTCAATTTTGTGAATAGGGGAATACGTAACTTCTGCTAAATTCCAGGGACTTATAACACTTGAAACATCTAGCAGTATCTTATTGTCTGGCGCGATGTAAGCTGTTTTTATGTCATTAAGTTGACAAAATCTTCCGTCGGATACTGTGGCAACAAATGTGGCTGGCGACTCAAATTTATTCCAGCTTTTTAGGTCAGGACGGACTTCTCTACCTACTGTTTTCGGCAGATCGATTTCGACTTGGTGGCTGGGATGTATATCTGTATAGTTAGTTACATCCAGCTTGAATTCCACTGCCCACTCTCTAGTTGAGGCATAACACCCTTGGGGAGGAATGGGTGGCTGCGCTTTTTGGAAACAAACATTTGCCTCCTCTAGCTTACCTTGTTGCAGCAGAATATTTGCCCAGTGTTTTTGAGCTTCAAGGTAAGTTCCTGGAATCTCTTTACTGATTAACTCTTCTATACAATAAACCGCTTCTTCCAATCTATTTTGTTGAACGAGACAGCCCGCTAGTGCGAGATAAGCGTGGTAGTGTTGAGGAGGTTTTGCCAGGGCTTTCTGGTAAGAGTTAATTGCCTGATTTATTTGATTTATTTTAAAAAAACAATGTCCCAAATAAATGTAAAGATTTCCACTTTCTGGCTGCAACTCGATGGATTTTCTGTAATAGTTTAGGGCAGCATAATGTTGTTTTTGCTCGGATAAAATGTTGCCTACATTGAGGTATACTTCCCAGTTATCTGGTTTTGATTTTATGGCTTCTTGGTAGTATTTTATGGCTTGTTCTCGTCGATTTTGCTGTTGCATTATCTGCCCTAGATTTATATATACTTCGCCTGAGTGGGGGGAATTAGGTTGAATAAACAGTGACTTTTCATAAGCCTGTACGGCATCGCTTACCAGACCTTTCCGCGCTAGTAGTTTCCCAAAACAGGCGTAGAATTCCGCTGAATATGATTGATTTAGTATAGAGTTCAAGAATTTAGCTATCAAAGCTACTTGGGCGTCGTATTTATTCTGCTTTGCTAGATTTTCCGCCCAGCGGCGGTAGCCGAGAGTGATGGAGGGTGTAAACGCAAGTGCCTGGTGGAAAGAGGCAAGGGCTTCCTCCCATTGACCTTTTTGGGCAAAGAAGTCTCCCAAGCGCCAGTGAGCTTCTTCAAGTGAAGCTGGCAAGAAAGATTTACACTTGTTTTGAAATTCTATTGATGGTCGGATGATGTCAGCGATCGCTTGGGGGCGCGCTCGCCCGCTTGACTGCATAATTTCCAGAAACCCCGCAATTCCTTTCTCGTCTAGAGAGCGTTTCAGATAGGCGCAGAAAAGTTGTTGGACGAAATCTGCATCGCTGAGGTGGTTGGTTTTTTGCAAAAAGGCTGCGTCGTCCGGGGGAAATTGCTCCAGATAACTGACTTTAGCCAAGGCTTTCCCTAACTGCTCGTCAGACATAAAAAATGGGTGAAGCTCTATTGCTCTTCGGTACGAAAAAACTGCTGCTTCTAGCTCGTCGACTTGTTCTAACGCTTCCCCTAAAAGGTTGTGAACTAAAGCCTCTTGTGGGTTAAGCTGGATCGCTCTTTGATATGTGTCGATCGCCCCCCGCCAATCCCCCTGTTTCGCTAAAGCATTCCCCAAATCCAAATAAATTTCAAAGTTATCTGGTTGAATATTTAGCAGGTTGCGGTATGCTTGCACGTCATTTGGATTTAGTTGTACTGCACGGCGGTAGGAGGCGATCGCAGCCTCCAAATCCAACTCTCTTCGCTGCTGTAAAAGATCTGCTATGCAGCCGTAAATCCAATCCACATCCGGGTTAAGAATACTTGCTTGGCGGTAAGCCGCGATCGCCTCATCTAACCGGCCCAGTTTCACCAAACTCTGCCCCAATCCACAGTAAGAACCAAAGTGATCGGCATTAAGTTCAGTGGCTTTACGAAAGGCAGCCACTGCTTCCTCCCACTGTTGCTGTCGATCTAAAGCATCCCCCAAGTGATGATAAGACCAAGAAAAATCCGGGTTGAGTTCTATGGCGCGGCGGTAAGATGCGATCGCTTCTTCGAATTTGCCTAGTTTTGCTAGAGCTTCCCCTAAATTGTGGTGAGACCAAGAGTAGTCAGGATTTAGCTCAATGGCAGTGCGAAAAGCTCCGATCGCCTCCTCCAGAGTCCCTGACTTTAGAAGTCGATCGCCCTCTTGTAAATAATCAACGGCAGTTTTTTTCGCTTCCATCTTGAGTTACTGTCAATCGTGCTAAGCTGATGAGCCACTTCAGGTTACACTAAGTTGTGTACCTTTGACAAGATGTAATTTTAATGACCTGACCTTAGTGTAAACTGTGGTTGAATCCTGAACTCTTGAGAGGCGAGGTACTTGATGTTGTAGCACGAACAGCCAGAGGGCTGGGTAAGTGCAACAGGTGAAAGTCATCATGCGTTGTCAGAAATTCTGGCGACAGTGCTTGATGCCAGATTAAACCTGCCGGAACATATAGCCATCGACGCCAGTCTATATAGAATAAGGGAAATTGCTGTAATATAAGCTGCGATTGATTGGGGAGCATTTCTCCAAAAATTGGGTTGACTTGAAGATTAAGTGAAGGTGAGCTGTTTAATGTGGCGGCAGGAATATATAGACTTAAGGGCGATCGGGATATAGGAAATTTATTTCATATCTGGTAAAATTTGTTGAAGTAAAGTCAAGATTGTTAGATAGGCAGGCAGGTATTATAGTGGTTGAACTAATCGTTGTTCACGTTCCAAAAACAGCAGGATCAACATTTCAAGTTATTTTAAACCAAGTTTATGGTTGCGAACATATTTACTATGACTATTTAGAGGGTTCTCGACCTAGAGTCTATCAACCTGGGGAAATACCATCAGAATTTAGAGTGATTCACGGTCATTTTCCGATCGCCAAGTATGATGACTTTTTTCCTGATGCCAAAAGGATAATCTGGTTGAGACACCCGGTAAATCTATTGGTTTCTCTATATTTTTATTGGCTGCATCTTCCCTTGGTAAATAATAATCACACAATAGTAGGGAAAATACAAACTTCAATAAGGGGAATAGATGAGTTTGCCGAACAACCAGAGGTAAGAAATATATTATACCCACATACTTGTGGAAAAAATCTAAGTGATTTTTATTTTGTCGGGTTACAAGAATTTTTCCAAGAAGACTTGGCTGAACTTAAAATTATGCGAGGTTGGAAAAATATTCGTAATTCCTATGAAAATCTTAACCCAAATCCTAAATATCACGAATATATACAAAAAGTATTTGCTACTCAGAAAATTATCGATAACTTAGTAGAGAACAATCAACAAGATTTGGCTTTTGATCAAGAGCCATTAAATCTGAGAGCCAACCGTAGAAAAGAGTCAATCTTAAGGCAGCCCATTATGGTGGAATGGAATAGGTATCAGTATCAATTGCGTCAATTCACACAACTCTTAAAACCGACTAATTTTCAGGTAGAACCAACAGTAGAAAAAACAGGAGAAGCCAGTCAACTCTTAAAACCGACTAATTTTCAGGTAAAACCAACAGTAGAAAAAACAGGAAAAGCTAGTCTGAAAAAATGGAAAAGAACGTTTTTATTCAATAAACAAAAATTTTATTACAATCGAATAAAAATCAATAACCCTACCGAAAGAGCTGTAGAGATACCTATTGCTTTTAACTTCCTTGCAGCTCTTAACAAACCAGCAAGCATACTTGAAGTTGGGAACGTACTATCTCATTATGAAAATCATTTGAGTGAAAGGCTTGGTATAACCTCAAGACGAATTGTCGATAAATTTGAAGTAGAAGTAGGGGGAGATAATGAAGACTTAATGAACCGATCGTCTGACAAAAAGTACGACGCGATTGTATCACTTTCTACAGTAGAACACATTGGACAAAAAGGAGATACTTCTGCTAAATATGGAGGGCAGGAAGAAAACCGCGATCTTGAAGGTCCATTAAAAGCAATTGCTAAGATATACGATTTACTTGCTCCTGATGGCAAAGCTTTGATTACCGTTCCTTTTAGAAAAATTATAGATGGGGAATGGTATATTCAGTTTAGTAAAGAGTATTTGTATCTTCTATGTAAAAAATACGAAATTCCTAAAGAAGCTGTCTCAGTTAATTGCTTAAAGCTAATAGACAGAGAAACAAATGGCAGTAGTTTTAACGTGCTTTGGGAAGAGTTAGATGCTCGTGAACTTAGTTATGTGGAATACGGCTCGCCTTTTTCTCAAGCAAATGCGATCGCCGTTATCGAGCTTTCCAACAAGCTTTCAAGTGACTTTCACTTGAACTTAAATGTAGAGCCGAGTCCTCTGTTATACAATATGTCCTATGAAACGCGGATAGAATTCGAGCAAAACAAGACTCTCTTACAACAAACTCAGAGTGAATTGGCAGAATTTCAGTTGCAATTGCAACTGACTGAGAGTGAATTGGAACAATCCCAAGCACTCCAGCAGCAGACTCAGAGTGAATTGGAACAATCCCAGTTACAAATCCATCAGACTCAGAGTGAATTGGAACAATCCCAAGCACTCCAGCAGCAGACTCAGAGTGAATTGGAACAATCCCAGTTACAACTCCATCAGACTCAGAGCGAATTGGAACAATCTCAGTCACTGCTGTACCAGACTCAAAGTGAATTGGAACAATCTCAGTCACTACTGTACCAGACTCAAAGTGAATTGGAACAATCCCAAGCAATCCAGCACCAGACTCAGAAGGAATTGGAACAATCCCAGTTACAACTCCATCAAACTCAGGGTGAATTAGAACAATCTCAAGCACTCCAGCACCAGACTCAAAGTGAATTGGAACAATCTCAAGCAATCCAGCAGCAGACTCAGAGTGAATTGGAACAATCCCAGTTACAACTCCATCAGACTCAGAGTGAATTGGAACAATCCCAGTTACAACTCCATCAGGCTCAGAGTGAATTGGAAAGATTAAAGTTTTCGCAAGTTAAAGTTAGAGAAACAGAGGTCAAAAGTCAGATGCAGTACAAAGACTTATTGTGGGAGGGGTGGTACGCTTATTGCAAAGGCGATAGGGCGGAGATGGCTAACTTTCTTAAAGAATCCTTGAAGTGCACGCCTTTTTCAACAACAGAAACAGTCTTGAACTCGTTAGAAATTTTTACTAGGTTTTCGTCAGAAAAAGGAGATATCCTCGATACCAATACCTTAGTAACTCAGCAGAATGGAAAGAATTGATGCGTCGCAGCATTAATTAATGGCAAAACTGCGCTGACCATCCATTAGTAAGAGATTGCAAGCAAGCTATGATTACAAACTCAGCAAAAAGGAAGACGAATGTTAAATCATCAAGTAAATAATTATTTGGGTGTAAATTTAGCCGGTCATATAACCGGAGATTTTGGGCTAGCGGAAGCGGCTAGAGGAAATCTCCGAGCCCTAGAAGCAGCCAGAATTCCCTTTGCGATTAAAGATCTGAAAATAGATTGGCTACCCAACTCCGATACCAGCTACAAAAAATTTTCCGACGACAATCCATATCCAATCAACATTATCCAAACCAACCCCAATTGGGTTGAGCAGATTTTAGCCGGGTACTTTCCCGGAATTGGTTCTGAATATTTCAAAGACAAATACAATATAGGTGTCTGGCTATGGGAACTGCCCGTATTTCCCTCTGAATGGCAGTGGGCCTTTGATTTATTTGATGAAATCTGGACTACAAGTAACTTTTGTGCAGAAGCATTTGCGACTGTCTCCCAGGTTCCTGTACTCAAAATTCCTGTTAGCCTTGCCTTCCCGCAACCATTATTAACAAGAGAGAACCTCAACTTACCCAAAGATAAATTTATTTTTCTCTTCATGTTTGACTTTGGCAGTTCCTTTGAACGGAAAAATCCCTTTGCCACCGTTGAGGCATTTAAACGAGCTTTTGGTAAATCTAATCCAGATGTTTTACTCGTTCTCAAGTTTGCCAATGCTCATCTTTTTCCGCAACGGCGACAGGAACTAATGGATTTGGCTGAGGGTTGGTCATCTCTTCAGTTTATAGACGGACATTTGCAAAAAGAAGAGATTCATGCTTTGGTTAATAGTTGTGACTGTTATGTGTCTTTGCATAGGGCTGAGGGCTTCGGTTTAACAATGTCTGAAGCCATGTACTACGGCAAACCAGTAATCGCCACAGCCTATTCATCTAATATGGAATTTATGAATGTTGGCAATAGTTTTCCGGTTAAATACGAACTGGTGACAACAACTGAAGATTATGGAGCTTACCCCAAAGGCAGTGTCTGGGCGGAACCAGATATCGATCATGCTGCATCTCTCATGCAGTCTGTATTTGAGAATTATCAGGAAGCTCAGAAAACAGGAAAAATAGCAGCCAAGGAAATCAGGTCTTTATTAAATCCTCAAGCTGTAGGTATAAAAATAAAAAATCGCCTTGAATTTATCAGGGCACATCTAAATCATACCCAGTTGTCAAATCGGTTCCATGAACTTCAGACAGAAAGAGATCTATTGGCTCGTCAAGCCCAAGCTTGGAGGCAGACAGCATTACAAATGCAAACAGAACTCAAACACTTGCAGTTTCATCATTAGTACAAAAGTACAAAATTCGCTATGTTGCAGAAAACACAAACTTCTAATTTTGGCATCAATGTTGCAGGTCACGCTAGTGGGGAATTTGGCATTGGAGAAGGCATGAGAGGAACTCTCAGAGGACTCCAAGCCGTAGGCATTCCCTTCACAATCAGGGATATTAAAGTAGATTGGCACAGAAACCTCGATTCTACCTACACTAATTTCTCTGACGAGCAACCCTATGCTATCAACCTCGTTCATACACCACCTATAGGCGGAGTAATGGAAAGTTTAGGTTCAGAGTATTTTCAAGGGCGATACAACATAGGTTACTGGGCTTGGGAGCTGCCATTGTTTCCCCCTGGTTGGCTATATGGTTTTTATTCATTTGATGAGATATGGACTCCCAGCAATTACTCTGCTGAAGCCATTTCAGCGGTATCACCTATTCCCGTTGTAAAGGTTCCGCACAGCATTTATCTTCCAGAAACCTCCTTGAGTAGAGAAGCTTTAGGGTTACCGAAAGACAAGTTTATTTTTCTGTTTTTATTCGACTACCACAGTCGGCTGAGTCGTAAAAATCCTCTGGGAACAATAGAAGCGTTTAAACGAGCTTTTGGGAAATCAAACAACGATGTCTTGCTCCTAATCAAGTCTTCTAACGGGAAGTTTCATCCTGATCTGCAAGAGCAACTTTTGTCGCACACAGATGGTTTGTCGTCAATTAAATTTATAGAAGGGCATTTGCAGAAAGAAGAGCTTCATGCCTTAATTGACAATTGTAACTGCTATGTTTCTCTGCATCGCGCGGAAGGGTTTGGCTTGACTATGGCGGAAGCGATGTTTTATGGCAAACCAGTAATTGCCACTGCTCACTCGGCTAATATGGAATTTATGAATGTCGGCAACAGTTTTCTCGTGAAATACGATATGGTGACAATTATTGAAGATGATGGGCCCTATTTTAAAGGAAATGTCTGGGCTGAACCAGATCTCGATCATGCCGCATCCTTAATGCAGTATGTCTTTGAAAACTATCAGGAAGCAGAGCAAGTAGGAGCTAGAGCCGCCAGTGAAATTAGGTCTTTACTGAGCCCGCAAACTGTTGGCAGCAAAATTAAAATCCGTCTGGAAGACATTATGAGCAGGATAAATCATCCTACACGCTCAACTCGCCTCCGTAAGATTCAGACAGAAACAGGTTTATATCAATCCCAAGTCCAAGTATGGAGGCAAACAGCACTGCAAATTCAAACGGAACTAGAGCGGTGTCAAAGGCTACCTTCTATTAAGTAGTAGAATTGAGCCGATTTTCCAGAATAGTACAAATGTTAAAGGTAGATTAAAATTGGCTATGCTAAGTAAAGGACTAAATTATTCTTTTGGAATCAATGTTGTCGGTCATGTGACAGGCGAATTTGGGCTGGGAGGTGGCGTCAGAGGTACTCTCCGAGCAATAGAAGCAGCAGACATCCCCTTCGCAATTAAGGATCTTAGGGAAGATACGCAGCGAAACTTAGATTCTAGTTACACAGATTTCTCTGAAGATAACCCATATCCCATCAACCTGATCCATACAAACCCTCACAAATCATTACTGGATTTAATTAATCCTGCATATTTTAAAAATCGGTATAATATTGGATTCTGGGCATGGGAATTGCCAAAATTTCCTGATTTTGGGCGGTTTGCCTTTGATATATTTGATGAGGTTTGGACTTACAGTAATTACACGGCTGAAGCCATAGCAGAAGTATCGCCTATTCCTGTCCTTAAGCTACCACCTAGCATTTCTATCCCGCCAAATTCATTGGGCAGAGAAGTATTGGGATTGCCCGAAGACAAGTTTATTTTTCTGTTTATGTTTGACATTGGGAGTGGCTTTGAACGAAAAAATCCCTTGGCTACTATTGAGGCATTTAAACGAGCTTTTGGAAAGTCTAATGATGATGTTTTACTGATCGTTAAGTATAGACCGCATCCACTGTTTCTCCATCTGCAAGCACAACTCAAAGCGCAAGCAGAGGACTGGCCATCTATTCAGTTTATAGAAGGGGATTTAAAGAAAGAAGAACTCCACGCCTTAGTTGACAATTGTAACTGCTATGTGTCCCTACATCGGGCTGAAGGGTTTGGTTTGACGATGGCGGAAGCGATGTACTACGGCAAGCCGACTATCGCCACCGCCTACTCGTCTAATATCGAATTTATGAATGTTGGCAATAGTTTTCCAGTTAAGTATGAACTGGTGAAAACAACTCAAGATTATGGGCTTTATCCAAAAGGAAGTACCTGGGCGGAGCCAGATATCGATCATGCTGGTTCCTTAATGCAGTATGTGTTTGAGAATTATTCGCAAGCACAGCAAGTAGGATCGAGAGGAGCCGCAGAGATTAGATCTTTATTGAGTCCGCAGGCGGTGGGAAAAAAAATAAGAAGTCGCCTTGAATATATTACAAGGACAATAGAAGAGAAAAGCTGTTTTGAATCCCAAGCTCAAGCTTGGAAGCAAGCAGCGTTGCAAGCTCAGGTGGAACTAGAGCGCTCAATGTTTTAACGGCAAAACACTCAGGAAGAATGCCGTTAGATTTATAAATAATTCTAACAATCCTCTGCTCGCATACAGCAGATGAAGAAGCAGTAAGAGTTATTGGGATTGTCGTTGAGTTTTTCACTGCTGATAAACTCGTTTTTGAAATGCTCCATACTTGATGTTTCAATTGACTTTGATAGATCGATCACTCCCTGACTCTGAATAATTTTGAAGTTGTGCTTCTCCAAAAGTTTACACAAATCTTCATAGTAGTATTCTATCTTGTGTTCGGGATGGATGTAACTATTAGGAAGCTGTAACTTGGTAGCTCGTCTGTTAGGGGTATCTAGTGCCAGCTTACCACCTGGTTTTAATAACTTGTAGGCTTTTGAAAAGACTTTTTCAGCATCTTCAGGGGTGATGTGTTCTATTGATTCTCCAGACCAAATTAGGTCAAAAGTACCTTCCTGAAAACAGTCTAAGTCCGTCATACTTCCATAAACATATTCAATGTCACAGGTTTCGTATTTAACTTGTTTTGGCCATTCTGGGCCTGGAAACATCATTTTGTCGGGATGAAAATCTAAAATGTAGAGCTTTTGTGGCACATGAGGATAGCCAAAACCTAGCAAAGCACCTCTTGGATCGCATGAGGAATAACCACCCAAGTCTAATATAACTTCAGCAGGTGGAAGGAGTTGTTTCACCATTTCCATTCTGGCACTGTGAAGCTTTTCATTAATTTGGTTTCCGCTTTCCTCACCTGAAATGCGTTGGTAAAATTCGCTTGACTTAATCATCGTTTGTACTACGCTTGCTCGACTAACACCAGCATTTAGCAAACCCAACCAACCTTCCAGCCCATCAGGATCGGCTTCCCGCTCAAAGATTACCCAATAAGCCATCCATAGATAGCTTTTATCGCTTTTGGCATGAGTGGATAAAGTTTTTTGAATGGCTGCTTCCAGACGCTTCGCTGCTTCGGGGTTCATGGTGGTTCCTTATGATATTGATGAACGTATGTAATGAAGATTAGGTTTTGAAAGTGCATTAACCTGGCAAATACAGGCTAGTTTGCGCTCGCGACTCGCTTGAATATCTCTAATTTATGGTTACGAAGGCAGAGCCATCAGGTCAAGATGTATTCTATCAAAGTTAAGCTTTTCGGCTAATTTTTCCCAGAAATTCATTACAAATGTGGTGTCAGGAGCTTCAGTGATTTTTCCTCCTTCTTCTAATCTTTCAATTATAGATATATTATAGCCATATTGTGTGAGTCGTTCCAAATATTGTTGCGGTTCTGTTTTATTATTAACACGAATACACCAAGGATGAAACTCTGTAAAAATAATCGGCTTGTGTTTCTTTATAAGCCGATCCATTCCACGAATTGCATCAGGTTCATGTCCTTCTATATCCATTTTAATTACGTTAATTTCTTGTTCATTTTGAAGCAATTCATCAACTACCATTGAGGGTACAAAGTAACAATTTTCTGCCTGAAACAAGGAAGCATCAAAAACAGTACCGTTTGAGCCACCTGTTGCCAAGGTGAGAATCTGCCTAAAATTTGAAGCTGCAAACGGATAGATTGTAATATTATCAAACGGGTTTTCAACTATACTTGAATAGAGTAGTTGTAAATTCTGTGGATTTGGTTCAAAGGATATGACTTTGCCACCATCTTGAACAATGCTGGCTGCTAGCAGAGTAAAATAGCCGATGTTAGCTCCGATATCGAGAAAAACATCGCCTGGTTTTAAATGTTTGACAATAGCATCAGTAACATGAGGCTCATAATTTTTGGTACTAATAATTGTTTGTCCTACAGCCGAATCATTAGTCATTGCATAAATTTTAAACTCAGGTAACTCAACCAATACTCTGCCTGCCGTACCGGGAAGGAACTGCCTACCAGAAGGATGACGCTCCTGAAATTCAATTGACTGCATCATTCTTTGTATTACGGTACTTCGACTCACACCACTCTCAATCTGGTCTAACCACACTTTTAACCCATCTGGGTCAGCTTCGCGTTCAAAGATTACCCAATAAGCCATCCATAGATAGCTTTTGTTGCTTTTGGCATGAGTGGATAAAGTTTTTTGAATGGCTGCTTCCAGATGCTTTGTTGCTTCGGGGTTCATGATGGTTCTTCTGATATGTATGAATGTATTTTAATGGATTTTTTTGTGAAATATCATCAACCTGGCAAATACAGGCTAGTGTGGAATCGCGACTCGCTTTAGTATATCTAACTTCAGGTTACAAAGGCAGAGCCATCAGGTCAAGGTGTATTCTGTCAAAATTAACTTTTTCGGCTAATCTTTGCCAGAAATCCATCACAAATAGCGGGTCAGGAGCTTCCGTAATTTTTCCTACTTCTTCAATGATAAATAACCCATAATTATAGTGTGTCAGTTGTTTTAAATACCCTTCACCAACAGCATAGGGATGAAACTCAGTAAAAATAATAGGTCGGTGTTTATTTATAATCCGATCCATGCCGCGCAGCGCAATAGGTTCATGTCCTTCTATATCCATTTTAATTACATTAATTTGTTTTTCTGCTTGCAGCCATTCATCCAGTACCACTGATTGCACTAATTGATAATTTACAGATTCCTCTGATAACTCCACAACCCACCCATTAGATCCCGATGTCATTAGCCTTAAAATTTGTTGAGAATCTGAAACTGCAAAGGGATAAACTGTAATATTTTTAAACTGATTTTCAACGATACTTGCATATAGCAGTTGTCTATTGTATTGATTTGGTTCAAAAGATATTACTTTACCCTGATTTTTAACAATGCTTGCTGCTAGGAGAGTGAAATAGCCTATGTTAGCTCCGAGATCGAGAAAAACATCGCCTGATTTTAATTGTTTAACAATAGCATCAGTCACATGAGGTTCATAGCTTCTGGTACTAATAATTGTTTGACCAACTGCAGGGTCATTAGTCATTGCATAGATTTTAAATTTTTCCAGTTCGATTAATACTTGACTTTCTGTACTTGTAAAGCTCTGCATTCCTGGTGGTAAGCGGTGTTGAAATTCCTTAGACTCAATCATCTTTGCGATTAAAGTAGGTCGAGTCCATCCTTCTTTTAGCTGGTTTAAAAACACAGCTATTCCCTCTGGATCAGCTTCGCGCTCAAATATTACTTGATATGCCATCCATAGATAACTTTTATCGCTTTTAGCATGAGTGGATAAAGTCTTTTGGATGGCTTCTTCTAGGCGCTGAGCTTCTTCAGGGTTCATGGTAATTCCTCTACTCTCAATTGATTGCTTCTAGTGGTAAATGGGAGCTTTGAGCCTGCATCAACTTAGGGAATACAGGCTCAATTACACCGCAAATTAAAAAATCTTGGGTTCTAACTCTAAGGCGCGACGGTAACAAGAACTCGCTTCATCAATTTGCCCTTTCTTCGTCAAAACTTCACCCAAATTATAGTGGAACCAAGAGAAATCAGGCTTAAGTTCTATGGCGCGGCGGTAACAAGCGATCGCTCCTTCCACATCTCCTTGATGGCGCAACATATCCCCTAAATTGTTGCGGATATACGGATCGTCAGGTTTTAACTCGATCGCGCGGCGGTAACAGTTCATCGCTTCCGGACGCTGACCTTTTGCACTCAAAGCATCGCCTAACAATTGGTAAGGTTTATACTCATTGGGTTGAACCTCAATAGCGCGGCCGTAACAAGCGATCGCCCGCTCCATATCATTCTTTTGCGCGAATATCAACCCCAACTGCAAGTGCGCCTCACCGTATTCGGGATTTACCTGCAACGCCATCTGATAAAAGACGATCGCCCCATCCGGCCAATTTTTCCGCACCAAAGCATCAGCCAACTCAACATAAAGGTCAGCATCATTCGGCGCAATCTCCAGGGCCTTGTGATACAACTGCACGTCATCACGATTCTCCTGAATCGCCCGCCGGTACAAACCCATCGCCTCCCGCAAATCCCACTGCGATCGCATCCTCAAAGCATCAGCCAATTTTTGCGAAAGCCACGGCAAATCCGCCTGAATTTCCGCAGCGCGGCGGTAAGCGGCGATCGACTCATCCCAGCGTTCGAGTTGCTCAAAAGCCGTCCCCATGTTGTAATAAGTCCACGGAAAATCAGGATTTAACTCGGCCGCGCGCCGGTAAACATCGATCGCATCCTCCCACCTTTCCATGGATAGCAGCACGTCGCCCAACTTGCTCTGGGACCAGAAGAAATTCGGATTGATTTCGTTACCACGCCGGTACGCAACAACCGCCTCATCCCACCGTTCCAAATTCACCAGCGCTTCTGCTAAATTGTTGTGCGCCCAAAAATGGTCAGGATTAAGTTCGATCGACCTTTCGTAAGCCGAAATTGCCTCCTCCCACCGTTCCAGTTTAATCAGTGCGTCTGCTAAATAGTTGTGCGACCAACTGAAATCTGGATTTAATTCTGTTGCTTTGCTGTAAGCCTCTACAGCTTCTTCCCACCGTTCCAACTTCAGCAGCACGTCTGCTAAATTGTTGTGAGACCAGCTAAAATCTGGATTTAATTCGATCGCCTTGCCATAAGCATTTACGGCTTCTTCCCACCGTTCCAACTTAACCAGCGACTCAGCTAAATTGTTGTGCGACCAAGAAAGTTCGGGATTATTTTTAATAGCATTGCTGTAAGCTTCTACCGCCGCTTCCCACTGTTCTTGACTCTTAAGAATTTCGCCCAATTCGTGATAAGCGGAGCCCGCATTTGGGTTCAACTCTACCGCCCGCCGGTAACAGTCAATACCTTGATTTACCTTACCTTGCTCGATCAAAGTTTTGGCTAAACTCTCGTGTTCCTCAGCGGTGCCAGACTTGGGGTCGATCGCAAATGCTCGATACCAAGCCTGGGCCGCCTCCTCCGACTTGCCTAACTGAGTTAACAGTTTCGCAAAATTGCGGTAAGCACCGGCAAAATCCGGTTTCAGCGCGATCGCCTTTTCGTAAGCTGAAACCGCTTGCTGCCACTGTTCCTGCTGCGCGCAAATGCTGCCGTAATTAGCGTAAGCTTCGGCAAAATTTGGGTTAATTTCTATTGCTTTGACATAGCAACTTTTAGCTTCATCAATTTTGCCGCCAGCTTGCAGGGCGTTGCCCAGCATTTTGTAAAGTGGCGCTTCCGGCTTAATTTGCAGCGCCTTCTTGCAAGCTGCGATCGCCTGTTCCAATTTGCCCTGAGCAAAATAGCCTTCTGCCAGTATTTTGTATGCTTCTGGATCTTCTATATTAATTGTAGAATTCACTGCCTGCTGCACTGGCGGCTTCACTACTGGCTGCTTCACTGTGGTTGCTGCGGGCTGCTGCTTAACTGCACCGTTTGTGGCACTTGCACCCGCCAAAGTTTCCTGTCCCTCGCTGCCGTTTCTGGCATGAGCTGCGTTGAGTTCAATAGCTTTGCGATAATATGCTGTCGCTTCCTCTAACTTGCCTTGTTTTTTTAGCGCTTCGCCCAAATTTTGGTAAGCAGTCGCCACATTAGGATTTAATTTTATGGCGCGATCGTAACAGGCGATCGCTTCGGGTAATTTTTCCTGCCGAAAAAAAGCGTCGCCCATATTCAAGTGTTCCCCAGGCGGTACTTTTTCCGGTTCCAAACTAAATGCTTGATACCAGCACTGCTGGGCTTCTTCCGGTTTGTTAATTTGTCCGAATACTTTTGCTAAATTCCGGTACACTCCCGCGAAATCCGGCTTAATCGCGAGCGCCTTTTGATAAAATCCGATCGCCTCCTGCCATTTTTGCTGCTGGGCGCCAAGGCTGCCCAAATTCGCGTATACTTCCGCAAAATTCGGTTCTATTTCAATCGCTTTAGCGTACCAGTGCCGCGCCTCTTCCATCCTGCCTTGAGCTTGCAGCGCGTTGCCCAAAGTCTTGTAAGCTGGTGCAAAATTGGGGTGAATCTTTAAGGCTTGCTCGCAGGAGGCGATGGCTTCTTCTAATTTTCCTTGGGATAAGTATATTTCTCCCTGTTGGTTAAATTGAACCGCTGTTGATTCTGTACTCACTGTTGATGGCATATGGGCGGCGGCTCCAGAGGCAGGAATTAAATAGGGTAGTCAAAACGTTTCACAATTATAGTCGAGTTTGACACTAACAGTACCGGACTTGTTCCCCCAATTCTTAATTTTTTTGACGGCCGGTGCTATCGAGAAACCGGGTTTCTCGGCTGATTTTTTTGATTTGACTGCTAAATATGTAAGAATCAGCCCGGTTGCTGGCCCATTTGCGTGGCTGTCCCGACTTTTGTCGCTTCTGGTCGATCGCCCCTTTTGTAAAGAAAAGTAAACACTGCCGGTGCTGGCTTGTGGGATGCTTGCTTGTGGACTGGGCAAGGGAGCCCGCCTAAAAAAATATTACAAACGGCGCAAAATGTGCGATCGATCCCAAACGAGAATAGCCTTTTTAGCAAAAAACGATCGCCCTTTTGCGAGAAAGCGATCGCCCTTTTTTTTCAACCATTAGTTAACAACTATTAGCAATTACTAATCAAGCTGCTGCCTCTGCGTCTGCTTCTGCGTCTTCTGGTTCAGAACCTGCTTGAATTCCCAGCACGCTAACCACCACCTGATCTGGTTCGCCGAGAGCTACCACTCCCGCAGGCAAAACTAATTCGTGAATGTGCAGCGCATCCCCAACCTTTAAATTAGAAATATCTACTTCAATTGCTTCAGGAATGCTGTCTGGTTTGCACTTAACTGCGAGTTGCGTCAGCACGGTATCCAAGATGCCGCCTTCTAACTTGACGCCGACAGGTTCGCCGACAAAACGCAGTGACAATTCAACTTCCAGGCTGTCTTGAGTTGCCACAGAGAAAAAGCTCAGGTGGTAAGGATAGCCCTTCCAAGGATGAACTTGAACTTCCCGCAGCAAGGTTTTTCCGCTCCAAGAGAGGTCGGGAATGCTGAGGTCAATTAGGGCATTGTTGACTACGTGCTTTTTGAGCAGGTGTTCAACTGTTTTGGCTTTGATGGTAAGGGAAATGGATTCCGAGCCTTTGTGACCGTAGAGGACGGCGGGAATCAATCCAGAGCGGCGGAGGGCGTTAGCTTTGCTGCCTTCTGCCCGTTTTTGACATTCTACTGCGAGTTCCATTTTCTGACTTTCTGTTGATTGTTTTCACATTTTACCAGAATTGTGATATTGCGATCGCGCTCAATTAAATTCGCTGAAGGTATTGATAATTTTCATTTTCCACGCACTTCAGCAGTTCGTGCAATTTCCTCAAACGGTAGGTTCCTGCTTGATACTCTTCTTTGGAAGGGCTATCTCCTAGTTTAGTGATGACAGCAGCGCTTTCGCGGACAATCTCATCGCCAAAAAAATCTTTTAACTTCTTACTATTACCTTTACTTAACTGCACGACAGATAACATATCCTCTTCCCCATCTATCTGTATTTTTCTTCTTACTGATTTGCCGATTTTGGAAAACTCTGACTTTGCCAACCACAAGTAAAAATCTTCCGTCAGTTCTACACTGTTGGTTAAACTACCATCTTTTGAAATAAAGCCGATGTCTAACATTATCCTTCCTCCTTAGCTTCAGATTCCCTAAATTCACTTTCTGGGACATTCTCAGCCCAAGCTATCCCTGCTTGGTCAAACAGCTTTTTTGCGTTTGGAGAAATGGTTCCTGTAGTAATAACTGCAACCACAGTTTTTTTGTCGATAATGTCCTGAGCTTCACCTGGATAGATATTCTCTTTTGTCTTGATTTCAATGTGTGGCATGGGACTCTCTAACGATTATATTTACTTTGAATCTGCCGAATTATGTCTTTTACTCGTGAAGCGTCTTCAGGCTTAACTATCAAAATATCACCTTTTCGACTGCTTCCTTTTGTTCTTTCGCAGGGAATACCTTCTTTAGCCATTTGTTCGATTACCCACCCAATCATATCTCTATGGACTTCGTAATGATAAATCATCATATCTTCATCAGTCTCAAACTCTTTCTTAGGCATCTAATAACTCCTTGTATGTTTTATCTAAGTGTTGGCGGGTCGAAAATCCCTGTTCAAAAAGCTCCACAAGCCTTTCAGATATAGAGATATCTTGATCGCCGCATATTACATCTATTAGTAACACTTTATACAAAGCTTTGATATCGCCTGCCGTAAAGGCGCGGCGCTGGTAGATGCCGTACAACTTTGGCAAATCTTCTTGTTTAGTATTATGTTTAATTGGCTTATTCAAATAGTCAAGATAGGATTTGAATTCATCCCGCGATAAACTGGGATCGACAGTTTGTTTTAAAGAAAATCTACGCACTACTGCTGTATCCACTAGATTAGGCACATTAGTAATGCCAAATACTAAAAAACGCTGACTTATTGACGGTTGAAGATTGTCAAGTTGTAGCATTAAAGTTGTCATAGCTCTGCGAACAGCATCGTGTTCCTGTGCGCGACTGCGACTCATGCAAAAAGCATCTAGTTCATCCAATAATAGAAACACTGATGAACCATCTGAAGAAATTTTACGCAAATCTTGAAATATTTGCTCTAGATTTCGTGAAGACTGCCCTAAAGCGGGGTCGAGCATTCTCCCAACGTCAACAGTATAGAAGTTGATTTCATTAGTAACTTCTTGCTTGATTTGGTCGAAAAGTAAGTAACAGAGTGTAGTTTTACCAGTATTAGGCGGCCCGTAGAGCAGAACAGACGGTACGAGATTATAAATGCTAAACTGCTTGACCAGAGAGTCATCAGCCGTTAGCATCGTCTTGCAGAAACGAAACAAATATTTCTGCAATTCATCTAATCCGAACAACTTTTGGTGGGCAATAATGCGTTTGATATCGCCGTGGGTCAGTTGTACTAATCCGCTGTCGCCTTTAACTAAATTGGTCATGCCGACACCGCCAAAAGTTTCAAACTGTACTGATTAAGCTTTCTCATCATTACATTTTAGCTTAAACTCTCATGATTGTGCTACTACAGGCCTACTGTCAGCCGACAATAACCCCCGCTTGGGCCCGTGAATCGGGTCTTCTACAATAATAGTTTGGTCGCGACTCGCACCGAGAGAAACAATTGCGATCGGCACTGCCATCAAATCTGCCAAAAACTTCAGATAATCCAATGCTTGCGGCGGTAAATCTTCCAAATTCCGGCACTCTTCCGTAGACTGTTTCCAACCGGGAAGGGTTTCGTAAATAGGTTTGCACCGAGCAAATATCCGGGAACTTTTCGGGAAATCCACACAGCGTTCGCCGTCAATTTCGTAAGCAACGCAAACTTTTATTTCTTCTAATTCATCCAAAACATCTAGTTTGGTAATTGCCAGACAGTCAAGGCCGTTGATGCGGACTGCGTAGCGGCCGATTACCGCGTCGAACCAACCACAGCGGCGTTTCCTGCCCGTTGTCGTGCCGAATTCTGCACCTCTATCGCCCAAAATTGCGCCAACTCCATCTACCATTTCGGTAGGGAAGGGGCCTTCTCCGACGCGGGTTGTATAAGCTTTTGCTACGCCTATTACGCGATCGATCGCTGTTGGACCGACTCCTGTTCCCACACAAGCCCCACCAGCGATGGGATTGCTCGAAGTAACGTAAGGATAAGTACCGTGGTCTAAGTCTAATAAAGTGCCTTGCGCGCCTTCAAACAGAATATTTTTCCGCTTGTGAATTCCCTCATAAATCTTCAGCGAACTATCTACTACGTGCGGCCGCAAACGTTCCGCATACACCCGATATTCATCAATTACATCTTGCGGATTGAGTGGTGGCAAATTGTAGAGTTTTTCCAGAATGACATTTTTACAATTAATCGTCCATTCCAGTTGTTCTTGCAACCCTTCCAAGTCCATTAAATCGAGCATCCGAATGCCGGTACGTTCCGACTTGTCGGCGTAAGTAGGGCCGATGCCGCGTCCCGTCGTGCCGATTTTATAATTTCCCCGCTGCTCTTCCGATGCTACATCAAGTAATCGGTGATAGGGCATCGTCACGTGAGCAGTCTGCGAAATCATCAGCGAGGCCGTCGAAATATTCAATGCCTCTAACTGATCTAATTCTTCTATTAAAACTTTAGGGTCAATGACCGTGCCGCAGCCGATGATACACTCTTTATCAGGGTAGAGAATCCCGGACGGAATTAAGTGCAGCTTGAAAGTCTGACCGTTGACTACCACGGTGTGACCCGCGTTGACGCCCCCTTGGTAGCGGACAACTATATCTGCGGATTTGCTGAGCAAATCGGTAATTTTGCCTTTTCCTTCATCGCCCCACTGGGCGCCGATTACAACTACGTTAGCCAAGGGTTTCTCGCGTTCTGTTCAGGTTGACACAATCTCCGATTATGTACGAATGCGTCCCGGATGTCAATCAATTTTAGATTTTAGATTTGGGATTTGAGATTTTAGATAGGGGCATGGGGCATGGGGCATGGGGCATGGGGTATGGGGCATGGGGCATGGGAACTCATACACAACCAATGACTAAGTAGAAAGGCGCAAATAAACAGCACTATATAACGAAATATAAATTTCCTGAAACCCTCTTCCCTTCAGTCTTCTGCCTCCTGTCTCCTGTCTCCTGCCCGATACCAATAATAAATATTTACGCCAACTTACTTAAGAACTAAGGCCTACTGACTAAGGACTACTGACTACTGACTACTGACTACTGACTAATTAATTTTTGTTAACATTGAGAAAATAGAGGCTTTGTTGCCATGACTTTACACGCTGAGTTGCACCGCCATCTGGGTGGTTCTGTCGTTCCTAGGGTTCTGTGGCGGTATTTCGATCGCCACAATGCTGAGATGGTTAATCGATTTCCGAAATACTCGGAGTTTGAGGAGTTTTACACTCGTCCGCGCAATACTCTCAATGAGTATTTGGAACTGCACACACTGGTAGAAAGCGTTCAAACTGTTGAGACTTTGCCTTATTTCATCTATCGGTTGATGCGGGGCGCTTACGTGTTTGAAAATCTGGCTTATTTGGAGTTGCGCTATACGCCTTATTTGCGGACTCCAGAGCATTTGGCTCAGTCAGAACGCATAGATTTGATGGCAGAAATTGTACAGGTTGTGGGCAAGGCAAGTCAAATTAGCGATTGTCCGATTGTTACTAGCCAAATTTTGTGTATGCACTCGCGTTTACCCTATGAGGTGAATCGGGCGATCGTAGATTTGGCGGCCGGGATGGGAGAATATGTTTGTGCGATCGATATAGCTGGCGGCGATGCTTGTATTGGCGAGCGTTTGGACGAGTTTGTCGGATTGTACCAGTACGCGAGGTCGATCGGCATCAAAACTACCGGTCACCTGTACGAAACTACCTCAGGCTGTTATCCCGAACTTCTGCCTTATCTGATGCGTATCGGCCACGGGATTCAAATTCCATTAAAATATCCCGAATTGCTGCCAGAAGTCGCGCGCAGGGGTCAATGCTTGGAAGTTTGCCCGACTACCTATCTCAAAACGGGTACCTTGCAGGATATGCGCGAATTGAAGGTTGTGTTCGATCGATGTTTTGAAGCTGGTGTCGATATTGCCATTTGTACTGACAACGCGGGATTGCACAACGTGCGGCTGCCTTTTGAGTATGAGAATTTGTTAACTTTGGATATCATAGATTTTCGGCAGTTGCAAGCGTGTCAAGAGGCCGCTTTCCGCCATGCTTTCGCGTGGCCCTACGACGAGAGGCCTGTGAAAATGCTGACGGGTTTGTTGCAGCATGAGTCTGTAGAGGCGATCGTTAATTAAAGAATATCTATTTAATGAACCGCTTTCGTAGCGAAGGACGCGAAGGAAGAGAAAGAGGAAGATAGGTAGATAAGACTATACTTGGAAATGAGAAAAAGCTCTTTCTTCTCTTCCTTCGCGCTCTTTGCGTCTTCGCGGTTCGTTTAAAAGAGATATTTGTAAAATTATAATAAGTGTCGGGCGATCTGCCATCGGTAGCAAGTTATAGTTTGGAGGCAGAATCATCAATATAAAATGATAAAAAAACATGACAAATATGGACGCTTACTGGATGCCCTTCACTGCCAACCGACAGTTTAAAGCCAATCCGCGAATGTTGGTTGCGGCAAAAGATATGCACTTTACAACAGATGATAACCGCTCCATTTTAGATGGTACGGCGGGGCTTTGGTGCGTGAATGCAGGACACGCCCGCGAGACAATTGCCGAAGCGGTTAAACAGCAGGTTTTGCGTTTGGATTACTCTCCGGCGTTTCAGATGGGACATCCGGGTGCTTTTCAATTGGCGGAACGTTTGGTGAAGATGATTCCCGGCAATTTCGATCGCGTTTTCTTTACTAATTCGGGTTCGGAATCTGTAGAAACAGCTTTAAAAATTGCCATTGCTTATCACCGGGTGAAAGGTGAAGGAACTCGCCAAAGATTAATCGGCAGGGAACGCGGCTATCACGGCGTTGGTTTTGGGGGAATTTCTGTCGGCGGTATCGGTACAAACCGCAAATTTTTTGGCAGTTTGCTCACGGGAGTCGATCATTTGCCTCACACTCACAGTCTCGAACACAATGCTTTCAGCCGCAAACAACCGGAATGGGGAGCGCATTTGGCGGATGAATTGGAGCGGATTGTCGCTTTGCACGATGCGTCTAATATTGCAGCGGTAATTGTGGAACCGGTGGCTGGTTCAACGGGGGTTTTGATTCCGCCGAAAGGTTATTTAGAGCGGCTGCGGACGATTTGCGATAAATACGGAATTCTGCTGATTTTTGATGAGGTAATTACCGGATTCGGGCGCGTAGGCTCTAGTTTTGCAACGGAATATTTTGGGGTGGTTCCCGATATTGTGACGGCGGCTAAAGGGATAACTAACGGTACGGTGCCGATGGGGGCGGTGTTTGTGAAAGAGGGCATTTATGATGCTTTTATGAATGCTCCTGAAAATGCGATCGAGCTTTTTCACGGTTATACTTATTCTGGTCATCCTGTGGCTTGTGCTGCTGCTTTGGCGACGCTGGATATTTATGAGGAAGAAAGGCTATTTGAACGGGCTGATAAGTTGGCCGATTATTGGGAGAATGCGGTTCATTCCTTGAAAGGCGTGCGGCACGTAATTGATGTTCGCAATCTGGGACTGGTAGCGGGTATTGAGTTGGAATCTATCGCGGGAAAGCCTGGGAAACGGGCTTTTGATTGTTTTCTTCAGTGCTATGAAAAAGGGTTGCTAATTCGGACGACGGGTGATATTATTGCTTTGTCGCCGCCGCTGATTATTGAGAAGGAACATATCGATCGCATTGTGGAAATTTTGACAGGGGTTTTGCAGGAAATGGAGTAGGATTAAAATGAGATGTGGCACCATTCTCGCTTAACAGGCAAGATGCCTGTTCCACATTAACAGGCAAGATGCCTGTTCTACATTAACAGGCAAGATGCCTGTTCTACATTAACAGTAAATTTCTTGTGGGGTGGGCATCCTGCCCGCCCATAAAAGAGCTATGGATAATGGTGCAAGATATCAGAGAAAATGAACCGCGAAGGCGCGAAGGACGCGAAGGAGGAGAAAGAAGAAGAGGCAGTTCTTCCTTCCTGTTCTTCGCGGTTCGTTCAAATAATTAAAAAGCGCTATAATAATTGACAACTAACGACGAATGACGAATAACTATGGTACAATTAATTACAAAAATCTCGGCTAACGAGTTAGCAAATTTGGCTGTAGATTTGATTCGGAAAACAGGGTGCGAGTACGGTGATGTGCGTTTTTGCAGTTACCGAAGGCAGAATCTTTACGCGCGCGATCGCTCTTTAAGTCAACTGTCAGATAATGTAAGTTCCGGTTTTGGCGTGCGGGTACTTCTCGACGGCGCTTGGGGGTTTGCCGCCAGTCACAGCAAAACGCCGGCAGAGGTTGCAAGAATAGTCGCTTTGGCTGTAGAAATCGCTAAAGGCAGCCGCTTAACTCAAAAGGAACCGGTGCGGTTAGTGCCTGTCGAAAAATATGTCGATACCTACATTACTCCCATCGCCATTGACCCTTTTTCTGTACCCGTTGCTGAAAAAGCCGAACTGCTGCTAACTATCAACGAGCGGCTGCTAGCACACGGCGCACAAGGCATCAAAAAAGCTTCTTCTTTTTTGCAGTCAACCCGCGAAGACAAGGTTTTTGCTTCTACAGAAGGCTCGCTAATCGAACAAACAATCTACCGTAGCTATCCGGGTTTTGGGTGTACGGCAATTGCGGGCGGCGATGCCCAAAGTCGCAGTTACGAACGCCCGCCGATGAATATCGGTTACGAACATATTAATCCCGATGATTTGTTGAGTCAAGTCGAAAGAGTTGCCGCCGAAGCTATTGAAAAAGTCAACGCTCCCACCGTCCCGGCTGGTATTTGCAAATCCCTGATTCTTAAGCCGACAAATTTGTATCTGACTATCCACGAATCAGTAGGACATCCAACAGAATTAGACCGGGTTTACGGCTACGAATCTAATTTTGCTGGCACTAGCTTTGCTACTACTGATAAGTTAAATAAACTGCAATACGCTGCACCTTGGGTGAATTTTAAGTGCGATCGCACTCAACCAGGCGGTCGCGGTACAATGGGTTACGATGATGAGGGCGTAAAATCACAAGATTGGTACGTTGTCAAGGATGGGATTTTAGTTGATTATCTCACTGACAGAGAGACGGCTTATCGCCTCGGACGTGCCAGCAGCAACGGTTCTGCTTACGCTGACAGTTGGTCGAGCGTGCCGATGGTGAGAATTCCCAATTTGGGATTGGAGCCGGGCCCGGATGGCGGCAGCCATACTGCTACTTTGGCACAGATGATTGCTGATACTGAAGACGGGATTTTAATCGACGGTATCGGTAGTTATTCGATCGACCAGCAGCGGCGCAATTTTCAATTCGGCGGCGATGCTTTTTGGAAGGTGGAAAAAGGGAAAGTTGTCGGTATGTTGAAGGATGTAACTTATCAGGCTATGACTACTGATTTCTGGAATCAAATAGATGCGATCGGGCCGGCTTCGGAGCTGGTTCAGTGCGGTACGAATATATGCGGAAAGGGCGAGCCGATGCAGGTTGCTCAGATGACTCACGCTTGTGTGCCGGTGCGAGTGAGGGATATTCAAATTGGGTAATAGGGCATGGGGCATGGGGCATCGGTTCTTAGTTATTAGTTAATTGCTAACAATGCCCAATTCGCAATGCCCAATTCGCAATGCCTAATTACCAATCATGATTGTAACAACATCGCCCGCACTTTTAAGTGAAGACCAAGCCTTATCTGTAGTAGAAAAAGCAGTCAAACTATCCAAAGCAGAGGCAGTATTTGTCAGTCTCTCTACTGGCGAGGAATCTCTTTCGAGATTCTCGGAAAATCAAATCAGCCAAAATATTAGCAAAACTGTATTTAGCCTGAGCATTACTAGCTATTTCGGCAAGAAAAGCGCCTCTGCTGCTGTTACAGAATTTGATCGAGATGCGATCGCCTCCTCCGTCAAGCGATCGGAAGAATTGGCCAGAATTGCGCCGGCAGACCCCGAATGGATGCCGCTGCTGCCTCCTCAAACCTACGATTTGCGATCGCCCGCATTCGACTCCGCAACGGCAACTGTATCGCCTCTAGCCCGGGCCAAAATGGTGCAGCAAGCTTGCGCAATTGCCGGACAGGGGGGAGCTCATGGTTCGGGCACTTTGAGCGCTGAGGCGTCGCTGTACGCGATCGCCTCGTCAACCGGACTCCGCGCCTGCAACCAGTCTACAAAGGCGGATTTCAGCTTGACTGCTCGCGTTGAAGACGGTTCTAGCTGGGCGAGGAGCACTGCTTGGAGTATCAACGAATTGCCCATCGCCCAATTAGCAGAACAAGTGCTCGATCGGGCGAGATCCTCCCGCAACCCGCGCCCCATCCCTCCCGGCGTTTATCCGGTAATCCTTGACGGCGCTGCTTTTGCGGACTTGCTACGGTGGGTGATTTGGGGGCTGGATGCGAGGGCGGCGGATGAGGGGCGATCGTTTATGTCGATCGCCGATGCAGAGGGAAAACCAGCGGGAAACCGCGCGGGGGAACAACTTTTTAGCCCCTTAGTGCAAGTGCAGCGCGATCCGGCTCATCCTTTGCTGCGATCGAATACTTTTTTCGGCGACGGATTGAGCAATAACTATTTGGAAATCATCAAAGATGGCGTGCCTCAAAGTTTGTCTTATTCCCGCTACTGGGCCGCACAAAAAGGCAAAGAGGCAAAAGGTGCTTATTACCCGATCGTGATGACAGGTTCCGACCAAAGTTTAGCAGATTTAGTTGCTCAAACCGAGCGAGGAATTTTTATCAGTCGAGCTTGGTACGTGCGCTACGTTAATCCGAAAACATTGGAAGTAACGGGGATGACTCGCGATGGTACTTTTTGGATTGAGGATGGCAAAATTGCTTACCCGATTAAAAACCTGCGTTTCAATCAAGTTTTACCTGATATGTTGCGCGATGTGGATGCAGTTAGTGCGGTGAAGCGTTACGGCGGTAGTGTCGTGCCCGGAGTGCGCGTGAAAGCTTTTAATTTCACGAGTATTACTGACAGTTTGTGACTTGCAAGGGTGAGGTGCGCGGAAACTCACCCGGAGGAGTCGGAATTATTCATCTCTCTCTTCTCTTTATCTGCGTAAATCCGCGTCAATCTCTTGTCATCTGCGGCCCGATAATTTATCTTTTTTAAACCGCAGATGAGGGCAGATAAACACAGATTAACGCAGATGAATTATATCAATTGCCGTTGCACCGTCGGTGGTTGACTGTTGACTCGATTTTACAAGTCCGATGGTACCGGATTTGATATAATTTAGGGCGATCGAGAAAAACCAATTCCTAATTCCCAATTCCCAATTATCAATGAATCAATATTTTGCTACAGTTGCGCGCGGTTTAGAAACAATTGCCGCCCAAGAATTAGAACGTTTAGGGGCGCAGAATGTCAAGCCAGATTTTACTGGGGTTTACTTTGCGGGCGATCGCACTTTATTGTACCGCGTCAATCTTTGGTCGAGAACTATTTTTCGAGTGCTAATGCCGATCGCCGAATTCCGGTGTTACAACTCGGATATGCTCTACCGCGAAGTGCAGAAAATCCCTTGGGACGAATACTTAGATCCTGACAATACTTTAGCAGTAAACTGCACCGGCGGCAACGAAAATTTGAACCACACTCACTATACAGCTTTGCAGGTCAAAAATGCGATCGCCGACCAACAGCGCCTTCAATTTAACAAGCGTTCTAATGTTGATGTAGAGCATCCCGATTTGCTAATTAACATTCACATTCATCAAGATAGAGCTATTTTAAGTTTAGACAGTTCTGGCGGTAGTTTGCACCGCCGGGGATATCGACCGGCGATGGGGCTTGCTCCCCTCAAAGAAACCCTAGCTGCCGCTTTGTTGGAGATGGCAGAATGGACGCCTGATTTGCCGTTTTTAGACCCGATGTGCGGTTCTGGAACTTTGCCTTTGGAAGCGAGTTTAAAGGCTTTGAATATTGCACCGGGATTGTTTCGAGAAAAGTTTGGATTTATGACTTGGCGGGATTTTGACGAACCTTTGTGGGATAAATTGTGGGCAGAAGCTGAAAATAGTGAGTTACCGGAACTTAAGCAAGTGATTGCAGGGTGCGATCGCGATTCGGATATGTTAACTCAAGCTCGCACGAACGCGCAGCAAGCTGGTATTTCCGGTAAGATTCAGTTTGCTCAAACCGAGTTATCTCAGTTGGAAGCACCCGCAGACAGAGGCGTTCTGATTTGCAATCCTCCCTACGGAGAGCGCCTGGGAGATGCTAGCGAATTGGGAGATCTGTACAAGATGTTGGGGGATATTTTCAAGAATCGTTTTAAAGGTTGGAATGCCTTTATTTTAACGGGAAATAAGGAGTTGGGTAAAAAGGTGGGACTCAGGACTTCGCGGCGAATTCCTGTTTATAATGGATCGATTCCTTGTACTTTGCTCAAGTATGAACTGTATTAGGGGAGAGAACCGATACAAAATCAGAGGTACTAATAGTAAAGAAAAAAAAGAATATATGCCGAATTGAATGGCTCAACAATAATCAAATTAAAATACTAATTTTACATTTGAATATATTGTTTTCTTACCTTTAATATCCTGTCAGGTAAATTAACCACAATACTTGTAGGGGCGGGTTTCACAAACAATCTGTAATTCACATCCATAATATCTATAAACCCGCCCAGCCCGAGCGACAGAATTTCATTACGGGCAATTCAAGGGAAATGACATAACATCTACACCGGCAAAAAAGAAACGTGAGCGGAAACAATCTTCCACCCTTCAGGAAACTTGCGCCACATCTGACTCTGCCGCCCCAGCCGCACCACTCCATCGTAAGCACGGCGGAATTCCAGCGTCACAGCCGCCGTGTCTGCATCGAAAGTCACGACTTTGAGGTTGAACATTTCTCGATCGACATTTACAGGCGATCGCCCTTTGCGAAAACCCCTCACCTCATCACTCCCGTACAGGTTCTCCGTCACCCCAAACCGCACGACTTCCGGCGCATCCCAGAACAAATTATCGAGAGTTTCAATATCATTCGTACAAAGAGCTTTTTCGTATTTTAAATATAGTTCAGTTAACTCAGTCGCCACAGCAGAATCATTGATAACAGTCATTCGATTTTAGATTTTAGATTTTAGATTTTAGATTGACACCACGGATAAATCCAGGGGCTTGAGGATGCAAGGATTTTGGATTTTGGATTGATTCCACGGATAAATCAGGGGGCTTGTACCATCAAGAAATTATTGGTCATAAGTTGTATAGTTTAAAACTCTTGACTTTCACAAGTTTTGTTTGCAATAAGGACTAAAGTCCTTACTACAAACGCAACTAAACTACTGGAAATTAATGCTCAATTTTCAGCGAAATAATCTTGTCACCTTGGCGGATAGCATTGACGACAGACATATCCTCAGTTTTGCCAAAAGTTGTGTGAACTCCATCTAGATGAGACTGGGGAGAATGGCAAATAAAGAATTGGCTGCCACCCGTATCGCGGCCTGCGTGAGCCATCGATAAAGTTCCTGCCAAATGTTTGTTGGAATTGATTTCGCACTTGATTTTGTAGCCGGGGCCGCCCGTTCCATTGCCTTTTGGACAGCCACCTTGAATCATAAAGTTAGGAATGACTCGGTGAAAGGTCAATCCATCGTAAAAACCTTTTTCCGCCAATTCAACAAAATTCTTCACTGTGTTAGGCGCATCCGCATCGAACAATTCCAAATTGATTGTGCCTTTCTCGGTTTCCATAATAGCGCGGGTCATGATTTTTCCTTGCTTCCTAAAATGAGTGTGTTGCCTGCGTGTTAATTGCGGACTTCGCTTTTATAGCGACAGGTTTCCAACTGTCGTTATATTGTGGCTTTCAGAAGTGTAGCATATTCCGGCAACTATCATAGGACTTATGTGTGCTTTCTGAGGAAACCCGGTTTATTGCGAGATTTCTGGTTAGCAAAGCCCATATTTTCGGAGACACCGGGTTTCTTACCCTCAGTCATATTTTAATGGTTGGTCACTTGCGGGTGCTCGGGTTCTTCCTGAATATCGTTCATATTAAAAATGAAAGGAACCCGACTCGAACCTGCGCCCATAACCAGCACTTTTGGCATCTGAGCGCCGCCGCTTCTCCAAGCTTCGATAGCCTCTTTTTGCAGCACTAAATCGCCGCCTTGAGCCTTCAAAGTTTCAGCCAAAAGTCTTTGAGCTTCCGCCCTACCTTGAGCGCGGTTAATGTCAGCTTGAGCCTGCTGTTCTGCTTCCTGAGCCACATAAACAGCCCTTTGCGCCCGCTGTTCAGCAACCTGTTTCTCCTCAACTGCTTTCGCAAAATCTGTGGAGAATCGAATGTTAACAACGCTCGTATCGAGTACGATTACATCATACTTGGATAGCCTGTCCTTCAGCGCATTATCAAAGTCTCGCTTCAGTTCACTTCTTTGAGTAATAGATTGTTCGGCGGTTCTCAGTGCAGCCGCTGTTTTAAATGCTTCTTGCGTCTGAGGAGCAATAATTTTTGAGACTATATTCTCCAAAGTTCCTTGAGTCCTTCGGATATCAACTATTCTATCAGGATTTAGGCGAAAATTGATCGCAAAACTAGCATTTAAGTCCTGAAGATCTTTAGTAGCACTCTGAGCGGGTACTTCAAATTTTTGCACTGTTACATCGTACACATCTACCTTGGATATTAGCGGGGGTCTGAGGTGAAACCCCTCTAACAATGCTCCATCTGTGGCTTTTCCTAAAATGCTGACCACCCCTGCTTCACCTGGATTGATGACGACAAAAGAGTTTAAGCCCAGGAGTAGCGCGCTTACTAATAGAATCCCAGCGATTGCTGATGATATGCTCTGGAAACTTTGATTTTTCAACTTACACGCTCCTTTGTGCTCATTCCATTATAATGGTTAAATAGATTTGGTCGCCTCCAAAGTCTAAAATTTAAAATGGATGGGGTCGCATCTCAAATCTAAAATTTAAAATAAATTAGCTGATGCTCAAAATTGTTAAATATCCTAGAACTTATCACATCGAAGGTTCGCGTTTCCAACCGGGTGATGAAGACCTCGACAGCGTGCCCTTTAGCGCCCTGATCGATCGCCCTCTAATTATAGAAGAAAAGGTAGACGGCGCTAATACAGGCATCAGCTTCGCACCAGATGGACAAATGCTGCTGCAAAGTCGCGGCCACTATCTCACCGGTGGGCCGAGGGAAAAACATTTTAACTTATTCAAACAGTGGGCTTTCAGTCTCAGCCCAGCCCTGGGAGAAGTCCTGGGAAATCGCTACATTCTTTACGGCGAATGGCTTTATGCTAAACACACTGTTTTTTATGATTTTTTGCCGCACTATTTTATGGAATACGATGTGCTGGACTTAGAAACCAGTCAATTTATGAGTACAGAATCCCGCCAGAAGTTGTTAACAGGACTGCCGTTAGTGTCAGTTCCCGTGCTGTTTTCGGGAGTGCTGAAATCGCCCAAGCAAATGATGCAGTTTATGGAAAAATCTAATTTTATTCAACCGGGACATTTGGACCGGTTGCGTTTGTACAGTCGGGAATTGGGATTAGATGAAGAACGGTGTTTGAAAGAGACTGACAAGAGCGATCGCATGGAGGGTCTGTACATTAAAGTCGAAGAAGATGGCATAGTAAAGGCGCGTTACAAATACGTGCGTGCCAGTTTTTTGACTGCTATTAAAAATGCCGAAGGACATTGGCTCAATCGCCCAATTATACCGAATATTCTGCGTCCTGGCGCCGATTTATTTAATTTTAGTTTGTAAAGTAAGAAATGCCGACCACTGGCGTCAAATTTCCACCCTCTTTCCCGAAGCCCGGCAGCGGTTTAAACCCCTGCCTCAAAGCTAAAGTCCTTTTCCATAGGACTGATGAGTTGTTCAGTCAGATCCAACAAGTAAAGTTATGAATACACTGTTAGCGCCGCCTTGGACTTTTCCCTTTTGTCCCCAACCGCCCGATTGGTTTCTGGATTGGGACAGCATTCAAAATCATTTCGATTGGATTCAAAACTTAAAAGGATGTCAGCAAGACCCGATTTATCACGCCGAAGGAGACGTTTTAATTCATACCAGAATGGTCTGCGAAGCATTAATATCTTCCCCTAATTGGCGTCAATTACCCGTGCAAGAACGATCGATACTTTTTGCCGCCGCTTTGCTGCACGATGTCGCCAAACCAGCCTTTACCAAAATAGAAGCCGACGGCAGAATTAGCTCAAAAGGTCACGCCCGCCAAGGTGCAAGAATGGTCAGACAAATTTTATCCCAATTCGAGCCGCCTGTGCAGTTTGACATTCGCGAAACAGTTGTGGCGATCGTCCAATTCGGCAGTTTACCCATCTGGCTGATCGACAAACCCAACCCGCAGCAGTCTGTAATTAAAGTCAGTCAAGTTGTCCGCTGCGATTTCCTCGCCCTTTTAGCCGAAGCAGACGTGCGCGGCCGTCAGTGTAGCGACAGACAAGAACTGCTGGATAAAATAGAACTATTTCGGGAGTTTTGTCAAGAAAATAATTGTTTGGATTCTCCCCGACAATTCCCCTCCGCACACAGCCGATTTATCTACTTCCGCAAAGAGAATGGAAACCCGGATTACGAAGCATTTGACGACACTAAATGCGAAGTAATTTTGATGTCTGGCTTGCCAGGAAGCGGTAAAGATTATTGGATTCGGGAAAATCTCCCAGATTTGCCAGTAATCTCGCTGGATGCACTGCGAAAAGAGATGAATGTCCCTCCCGACGAAACCCCTGGAAATGTGGTGACAGCCGCCAAACAAAGAGCGCGCGAATACATAAATGATAGGCGTTCTTTTGTGTGGAACGCCACGAATACCACTAAACAAATGCGGCAGCAATTAATTAATTTTTTTGCTGCTTACCAAGCGCGCATTCGCATTGTTTATCTGGAAGTACCTCTAGAAGAAATATTGCAGCGGAATCGATCGCGCACAGCAACAGTACCGGAAGCAGTCATTCGCAAATTAGCTGCGCGCCTGGATATTCCCGATCGCACAGAAGCCCATCAGGTAGAGTGGATTGTGGGCGATCGCGCTTAATAGTGGCAATCCACCCGCTAGCGCCCGTATTACTTCAACGCGCTACTAATTCCTTTTTCCCTAAAATAGAATCGTCATAATGCGCCAACAAATCAGCAGGGTGATCGTAAATTGCCGCAGCATTTGCCAGGGAAGCATCATCGAAACCTCCACACCGAAAAGCAATTACTGGCACCCCGCACTTGCCCGCAGCTTCGATATCGTAAGGAGTATCAGCTAACATCACAGTCTGACTCGCTTCCATCTGCAATTTGCTCAAAGCAGCTTCCACAATATCCGGTTCTGGTTTAGAAGCTTCTGCATCACTCGATGTCGCCGCTTGATCCAATAAATCCTCAACTTGTGCAGCTTTCAGCAAACCGGAAAGTTCTTCGGTAGTAGCTGAAGTAGCAATAATTAGCCGCAATCCTTCTTGCTGCATTTTTAACAGCAAATCCCGCGAACCGGGGGTTGGAGAAAGTTCGGGACTAAAGCGTTTAATAATCAGTTCTTTGCGCCGCTGTGCAATCTTTTTCCCGTCGCCTGCTTCGTCGGAAAGTCCTGATACCATTTTGGGTATAACTTTGTCGCCTCCCATGCCAATTAGCGGTCGAACTTTCTCGAACGGCACCTCGTAGCCGTAAGCGGCAAATGCCTCTACCCAAGCTTGAGCGTGGGCGTCATTGCTGAGCGTCAGAGTACCGTCAATATCGAGAATTACTGCTTGCAATTCCATAAGTTATTTGCTCTTACTTATTAGACTTCTTGCGAAAAGCTGATTTGTACTACGGGCTTCTGTTGTTAACTAATTAATTAGCCAATCAGCGAGTAAAGTTCTTACTAAGGTTAGTAGTAAGAACTTTAGTTTTTTCTAAGGTTAGTAGCAAGGATCTTAGTCCTTAATTACTTAATTAGTGAATCGGGGACTGAGAACCTTACTATAGCGGTTCTCAAGCGTCGTGAGGTATGCCCTATGCCCTATGCACGTCGGGTACCTCATGTTACTGAGAAAGGCTATATTAACTTTTTGAGTGGCTATTTCATGCCAGTGCCGTGCAATTTTGGTTCGGGCGGCGGCGGTACTGGTTCTGGCCCTAACGGTTGGGGATTGGCTACATATTCAAACTCGCCTTTGCCGTCCATTGATTTGCCTTTCGCCCAGCGTCCCTCGCTACTTTCGGAACCTTCAGAATGATTCCAAAACTGATAAGCAAATTCTGACTTTTCCAACTCCTGCGGGAAGGAACTCGGAACGGGTGTTGTTTCCATTCCTGAACTTTCTAAATCTTCGATCGCCGCCAGCCACAAATTTTGGTGCATAGTGTCGCGGGCGATCATAAAACTCAGGGTGTCTTTCACGCCCGGATCGTCTGACATTTCATACATCCGCACAGCCTGCAATCTTCCTTGCGATTCGGCGTGCAAATTCGATCGAAAATCAGCTAAAAGATTGCCGCTAGCAACGATATAACGGCCGTTCCAAGGATACCCTACGCTGTCGCTAGGAAGTGCGCCCAAACCCGATACAATTGCGTGCTGCGGGTTCATGCTGGCGGCGATCGCATCTCGCGGGCTGTTTCCCCATCACAGCACCAACCACAGCATCCTTGAAACCTTCTTCTTGCAGAGATACAGGAGCTTTATCTAACAAGTGAGCAATCATAGTTGCTAGCATCTCGATATGCCCGATTTCTTCTGTACCGACATCAAGCAGCATATCGCGATATTTGGCAGGACCTCGGCAGTTCCAACCTTGAAATAGGTACTGCATCATCACGGTCATTTCGCCAAATGTACCGCCAATTAGTTCTTGTATTTTCTTGGCGTAAACGGCATCTGGCTTTTCTGGTCTTTTGTAATACTGTAGTGGCTTCTTATGGTAAAACATGGGGAATTCCTCCCTGGGCTTTTTGATTAACTTTCATTAGTTGTAACGCTGGCAACGATCGAGGGAAATCAGCTTTTAGTCATAAAGAAAGTAACTCAAACCCGGTTATTTTTCTCACTTTGGTTTAATGCGGTTTCTCGGACCCGGGAACTAAAGACTCTATTAAATTTGGTCGATCGTACATTCTATTTAAACAAACAGAGCGCCGTGTCCTCCGGGTGTCAAAAAACACGTCAAAACCGCCCTCCTGCAGGGGTTTTAGCCCCTGTAGGAGAGCGGTTTTTCGGGTTTAGCTGAGACCGATGTGCCGTGTCCCTCCCCCTAACTTTCTGTGCCGCCCTTAACGACGGGGACTAGGGGGAATGTCTGGAATCAGCTAGTTTGATAGTTTTCCTCAGTCCAACAGCGGGGCAGAGTTTCACCGGAAGGAAACACTAAATTACTTTTTGCAAAAGTTGCTTTCTCTTGCTCTTCCTGACCAGCTTGATTTTTTCCCGGCACTTCTTGTTTTGTAGGGCTGATTAAAGCATCTACATCGAGGATTTCAATCAAGTCGCCTGATTCTTTTTCTTGTAAAAGCATAGTTTTTCCGTGAAGGGTAAATGCGAGTTAGGGTTTGAGGACAACTTTGATGCAGTTGTCTTTTTTCTGTTTGAAAATCTCGTAAGCGTGGGGCGCTTCATCCAATTTCATTCGGTGCGTAATTACGAATGACGGGTCAATTTCGCCTTTTTGAACGCGATCGAGCAAAGGCCGCAAATAGCGGTGAACGTGCGTCTGTCCCATTTTCAGGGTCAAACCTTTGTTGAAAGCTGCACCTAATGGCACTTTGTCAACGAAGCCGCCGTAAACGCCGGGAATTGACACTGTGCCACCCTTGCGACACGCGACGATCGCTTGTCGCAGGGCCGTAGGTCGATCGCTTTCCAACCGCACGGCTTGCTTGGCTTTGTCGTACAAAGCGTCGAGACCGGTGCCGTGGGCTTCCATCCCCACCGCGTCGATGCAAGAGTCGGGTCCGCGTCCCCCCGTCATTTCGGTGACGGCTTCCCCGGCGTCTATTTCTTCGTAGTTGATGATTTCAGCTTTGGCTGCAGCAGCCATTTGCAAGCGTTCCGGTATGCGGTCGATCGCAATTACTCGATCGGCCCCCAGCATAAACGCGCTTCTGATCGCAAATTGTCCGACTGGCCCGCATCCCCAAACTGCGACAGTATCCCCCGGCTGAATGTCGCAGTTTTCGGCCGCCATGTAACCGGTAGGAAAGATATCGGTGAGGAACAATACTTGTTCGTCAGAAAGTTCGTCGGGAATTTTTAAAGGGCCGACATCTGCAAACGGAACCCGCGCGTATTCTGCTTGACCTCCTGCATAGCCGCCCGTTAAATGCGAGTAGCCAAACAGTCCCGCCGGCGAATGACCGAACATTTTTTCAGCCAGCCCAGCATTGGGGTTGGAGTTGTCGCACAGCGACCACAAATCGCGGTTGCAAAAGAAGCAACTGCCGCAAGAAATAGTAAAAGGAATGACGACGCGATCGCCCTTTTTTAAGTTCTTGACTTCGCTGCCGAGTTCGACTACTTCCCCCATGAATTCGTGCCCCATGATGTCGCCCGATTGCATTGTCGGGATGAAGCCATCGTAGAGGTGCAAATCTGAGCCGCAGATTGCTGTAGACGTGATTTTAACTATCGCATCGCGCGGATTGATAATTGTTGGGTCTGGTACATTATCAACTCGCACATCATTTGCTCCGTGCCAGCAAAGAGCTTTCATTAATTTCGTTTTCCTCTAGTTAACTACTAGCTAGCAGATTTTTGATTCTAAATCTTAAATTTACTGCGCCGAGAAATTACCTGCTTGGATGTTTTAATTTTAATCATATAAAATATCTTCTCTCTCTATCCGAGGTATAGATTTACAAATCTATCTTCCGGCTGTTTTAAATAACAAAAATGTCAAGTTTATTCCCCGACTAAACTGCGGGGGATTTCACGTTCTTCTGTTAACCCCCAACAGTTATAGCAACCGCGCCCGACGGTTAGGACGTTCTTAATTGCTGAACTCCTTGCTTCTTGCTTCTTGCTTCTTCGTTCTGCCATAACAGCTAACAGCGAGATGGATGAGGTTGTTTTTGTCGATCGCCGATCGCTACCCTCTCACAAGAAATAAAATTTCCGCACTTAACTAACAAGCGGGAAGTCCCGCACTCTAATGGTAGTCCGTTGAGTGCCGGGATGAAAGCGTACAGAACAAGTGGGTTCGATGCCCACTTGTTCGCTTTGCGATCTTTGCAGATCGGCAAAACCTTTGATATAATATTTACTATTAATAGCAATTAGCAGTAAGTAAATGCTACGCAAAGTTGTCAAAGTTCGTTTATACCCTACCGATCGGCAGTGCAAGCATCTGGCACAGAGCTTTGGTTGCGCTCGTTGGTGGTGGAATTACGCGCTTAATAAGTCGATTGAAGTCTATCAAGAGACTGGCAAAGGGCTTGGACAATCTGCATTAAATGCTTTACTGCCAGCGCTAAAAAAGGAATATGAATGGTTAAGTGACTGCTACAGTCAAGTGCTACAGGCGGCTACGCTTAATCTCACGACTGCCTATAAAAACTTTTTTGACAAAAGAGCTCAGTTTCCTAAGTTCAAGTCAAAAAAGCATAAGCAGTCGATTCAATACCCCCAAAATGTTCAAGTCGTTTCTGACTCTGAGCTCAAGTTCCCTAAACTTGGAGTAATCAAAGCAAAATTACATAGACCGATTGACGGAAAAATCAAAACTGTCACAGTTAGCCAAAACCCTTCGGGTAAATACTTTGCTGCAATTTTATTTGAGATTGAAGGTGAAAATCCAGAAATTTCAACCTCTGGAAAAATACTTGGGATTGACTTAGGATTAAAACACTTTGCGATCGTTGCCGATGGCACTAAGATTTCTAAGTTTGAGAATCCTCAATATTTTGTAAAACATCAACAAAATCTCAAGCGTAAGCAGCAAAAGTTAGCGCGTAAGAAGGATGCTAGTAATTCTCGCAAAAAAGCTAAAAAATCAGTGGCTAAGGTACACGAACGGGTAGCCAATTGTCGGCAGGATTTTCTGCATAAACTCAGCGCAAAGCTGGTCAACAAAAACCAAGTTGTCATAGTAGAAAATCTTCATGTTAAAGGCATGGTTCGTAATCAGTGCTTAGCTAAAGCTATTTCTGATTCTGGCTGGGGAATGTTTGTCAATTTCCTGAGCTACAAATTAGACCGCAAAGGCGGTAGGTTAGTAGAAATTGATCGATGGTTCCCTAGCTCGAAAACCTGTTCAGTTTGTTTGCATCAAATCTCGTCCATGCCTCTAGATGTGCGCGAGTGGACTTGCTCTCACTGTGGCACTCATCACGACAGAGATGGCAATGCTGCAACAAATATCAGGAATGAAGGTATCAGAATGCTAAAGACGGATGGAACAGCCGTTTCTGCTGTTGGAGGGAAGGTAAGTCCAAAGGTGGGGCGTAAGTCCAATCTGAGGCACTCCCCTGCGAAGACAGAAGCCCACGCTGTATGCGATAGCATCAGTGCTGGGTAGTTCACTCTCACTAGCTGCGATATAGCAATCCTTGCAGGAGTCGTAAATTTTTTACCCCACCCCAGCCCTCCCCGAACCCGCGGTCCGGGAGTAAGAAATTCACAAATGATTTAGGATTGCTATAGTTTGGATCACATTAGATAAGCGATGACCGAAAACTTCTCAACAAAAAGCGTGTTTCTCGATTACAACCTTCATAACCGGGTTTTTGGTTGTTTTTGCGGGCTGTAACGCGTCTTCTGGGCAAAAAACCCGGTTTTTGACCACCCATGCGTAAATCCTGGATTATTAACTAGGGTGCGTGACTTTTGTATAGCTGAACACTCGGTCCGAATCTGGAGAATTACGCACCCTGCTTAAGGAGGATTAATCGTCAAATATTGTATCATTAGTTATAGCTAAAAGCCGAGCTTGCGCTAAAGTTGTTAAAGATTAAAATTTATCGATCGCCTTTTATGCCTTACACTGCATCTACCCCAACAGACCCCAATCAACCCAACATCCGCAATGCCGACCACCGCCTACTAGAATTCACCAAGCTGACGCCGATGATGCAGCGGTATGTGGAAGTGAAAGAACAGTATCCCCACGCACTTTTATTGTTTCGAGTCGGAGATTTTTTTGAGTGTTTTTTCCAAGATGCAGTTACTATTTCGCAGGAATTAGAACTTGTTTGTACTAGCAAAGAAAGCGGCAAGGAAATCGGCCGAGTGCCGATGACAGGAGTGCCGCACCACGCCCTCGACCGCTACACCTCAATGTTAGTTGAAAAAGGCTATGCTGTAGTAGTTTGCGACCAAGTGGAAGATGCCTCGATTGCTGCTAAAGAAGGCCGCCAAGTCAAGCGAGAAATTACCCGCATTCTCACTCCCGGAACCTTGACTGATGACGGAATGCTCAAACCCAGACAAAATAATTTTTTAGCAGCAGTCGTCATCGCTGGGGAACATTGGGGATTGGCTTATACAGATATTTCTACGGGAGAATTCGTCACTACCCAAGCAGAGAGTTTAGAACAATTAACCCTAGAATTGCTGCGCTTGCAGCCTTCGGAAGTCTTGGTACCGACTAATGCGCCGGATTTGGTGACTATGTTGAGGCCCGGAGAGAAATCCGAGCATTTGCCGGATTGTTTGCCGAATTCATTCTGCTATTCTTTGCGATCGCAAGTTCCGTTTACTTTGTCCGAAGCAAAACAAAGAATCCTGCAAAAATTCAAAGTGCGATCGCTAGAAGGCATGGGATGCGACCACCTTTCCCTCGCAGTGCGCGCCGCCGGCGGTTTGCTGCAATATATCGAAGAAACTCAAAAGGAAAAAGCAGTTTCTTTGCAAAGATTGCATACTTACACACTCACCGATTTTCTCATACTCGACTACCAAACCCGCCGCAATCTCGAAATTACTCAAACAGTGAGAGATGGGGTTTTTCATGGTTCGCTGCTGTGGGCTATAGACAAAACCAGCACCGCCATGGGAGGCCGCGCTTTGCGCCGCTGGGTGCTGCAACCTTTGCTCAACATTAAAGGCATTTGCGCCCGACACGACACGATTCAAGAATTAGTAGAAAATAACGCCCTGCGCCAAGATTTGCAGCAGTTGCTGCGCCAAATTTACGACATCGAAAGACTGACAGGCCGCGCAGGTTCGGGAACAGCTAGCGCGCGGGATTTGGTCGCTTTAGCTGATTCTCTGGGAAAACTGCCGCAATTAGCCTCGATCGCAGCCCAAGGGCGATCGCCCTATTTGAAAGCGCTGCAAAATGTACCGCCAATTTTAGAAGAATTAGCCAATACAATTCACGCTCATTTAGTTGATGAACCGCCGATTCTTTTAAAAGAAGGAGGTTTGATTCGTCCGGGAATCAATGCCATGCTAGATGAAATGCGGGAAACAGCTTCAGGCGACCAGGTATGGATGCAAGATTTAGAGCCAACTGAAAGGAAACGCACCGGAATTTCTAATTTAAAAGTAGGCTACAATAAAGCTTTCGGCTATTACATCAGCATTCCCAAATCGAAAGTAGACCAAGTGCCGAAGGACTACACCCGCAAGCAAACTCTCACCAATGAAGAACGCTACAGCACTGAAGAATTAAAAGAAAGGGAAGTGCGAATTCTGACAGCGCGGGAAGATTTAAATCAATTGGAATACGATATTTTTGCTCAAGTGCGATCGGAGGTAGGAGAACACGCTGAAATTATTCGCAACGTTTCTCGCGCCGTGGCGGCGGCGGATATTTTGTGCGGTTTGGCAGAAGTAGCAGTTTACCAAAATTACTGCCGCCCGACTATGACAGAAAGTCGGGAAATTAAAATTATTGAAGGTTGTCATCCTGTGGTGGAAAAGTCTTTGCCGCCCGGATTTTTTGTCCCTAATTCTGCTTTTTTGGGTCGGGAAGAATCGCTAAACCGCCCAGATTTAATTATTTTAACCGGGCCGAATGCTAGCGGGAAAAGCTGCTACTTGCGGCAGGTGGGTTTGATCCAGTTAATGGCGCAGATGGGCAGTTTTGTGCCGGCGAAAGCTGCGACTTTGGGAATTTGCGATCGCATTTTTACCCGCGTCGGCGCCGTCGATGATTTGGCAACAGGTCAGTCTACGTTTATGGTGGAAATGAACGAAACTGCAAATATTCTCAATCACGCGACACCGCAATCATTGGTTTTGTTAGATGAAATTGGCAGGGGAACGGCAACCTTTGACGGACTTTCGATTGCTTGGTCTGTGGCAGAATATTTAGCAACTGAGATTCGGGCGCGGACAATTTTTGCGACTCACTATCACGAATTGAATGAGTTAGCTTCTATTTTGGATAATGTCGCAAATTATCAGGTGACAGTGAAAGAATTGCCGGATCAAATCGTATTTTTGCACCAAGTTCAGCCGGGAGGTGCTGACAAATCTTACGGAATTGAAGCGGGCAGATTGGCTGGTTTACCGCCGTCGGTGATTGACCGGGCGAGACAGGTGATGAAGCAGATTGAGAAACATAGCAAAATTGCGATCGGGCTGCGGAAAGGTGTTAAAAAAAATGGTAAACAAGAGTCGGAGGGCCAACAGTTGGATATTTTTGAAGATTGAAATGATCGAATTGCGCTCCGAATCCAGGACTTAGCTATCAACTCTATTTTAAGGTCAGTAATCTGGGCATTACTGACCTTAAAATGACGAAACTGTAATATCAACTCCGGTAGCATCGGAATTAATATTACTCACAGTCAGGACACGGCAGTGCCGTGTCCCTACCCCCATTAATTGTAGGGACACGGCACTGCCGTGTCCTCTCTATCATTCCGATGCTACCGGAAACAATATGATACTCTTATTGAAGATATCAAAAGCTTTAAATAGGAGGATGAGATGCAAGGCAAAAGATTTATCCGAACTCTTCGCTTAAAAAACTTTCTATCCTACGGAAGTGAAGGAGAGGAAATAGAACTTCAACCCCTGAATGTGTTAATTGGTTCCAACGCATCTGGGAAGTCGAACTTGATCGATGCCGTGGGGATTTTACAGTCAACACCCAATGATATAAATACTCCATTTCGGCAAGGAGGCGGTATTGGCGAGTGGCTTTGGAAAGGTGATGAAAAAAATTCCAACAATATTCCAACAGCTACAATCGAGGCAACCGTAGATTACCCTGAAGAACCTATCCCCTTACGCTATCAAATCTCTTTCACGATGGTAGGTCAAAAACTAGAAATTGTAGATGAAGCTGTAGAAAATGAAGAAAAATTTGACCCAAGTTATAAAGATGTATATTTTTTCTACCGCTATCAAAATGGCAATCCAGTCTTAAATATTAGAAAGGTCTCAGAAGAGGGAACAAGTACATACACTAATAGGGGCGAACGCCATCTTCGCCGTGACGAGATAAATCCTTCTCAATCAGTTTTGTCCCAAAAACAAGACAAAGACTTTTACCCTGAGTTAGCCTACTTAAACAATCAGTTTTCCAATATCCGTATTTATCGGGAATGGAATTTAGGCAGGTACACGCCACCAAGAAAGCCCCAACCATCTGATTTACCAAATGACTTTCTTGAAGAAGATGCAAGTAACCTTGCTCATGTTTTGAACGATTTAGAATACCAAGGTATTAAACCTTTGCTAATCGAGCAGTTGCAAAAGTTCTACGAGGCAGTAGGTGACATCATAACTAAAATTGAAGGCAGTACAATACAAACATTTATCAGGGATAAAAAATTCAATAGGCCAATTCCTGCTACCCGCTTATCAGATGGTACTCTTCGTTATTTGTGCTTGCTGACTTTACTTTGCCACCCAAGTCCACCGCCCCTGATTTGTATTGAAGAACCAGAATTAGGGTTGCATCCAGATATCTTATCGACTGTTGCTGAATTGCTAATTGCGGCATCTCAAAGAACTCAAATAATTGTTACTACTCATTCTGATGCTTTAGTTTCTGGTTTGAGTGAAGTTCCCGAATCCGTCTTAGTTTGCGAACAGAATAACACAGGCAGTCACTTGCGCCGTCTAGAGCCTCAGCAACTTAAAAAGTGGCTGGAAAAGTACACTCTAGGAGATTTGTGGCGGATGGGACACATCGGAGGTAACCGATGGTAAGGGAGATTCGTATTTATATTGAAGGCATTGGAGATGTAAGTGAAGATGAAAGTACAACAGAAAATATACCTCAAAAACGTCCGGGATTTAGGAGTAAAATTCCGGCAGGAAAAGAGACAACAGCGGGGCTGCGAGCGGGTTTTGTTCATCTCTTCAAAGAACTCTACGAGCTCGCAGAGAGCAAAGGCATAAAAATCCTGTCAATCATGTCTGGATCTCGCCGCGATGCTTGCGAAGATTTCCTAATCAGTATGGAATCTTATCCAGAGGCTTTTAATGTTTTGCTTGTTGATTCTGAATCTCCTGTTTCTGAAACTCACACACCTTGGGAACATTTAAGGAGCAGAAAAGAAGACCAACCTTGGATTTTGGCGACCCAAGGGCTTGATGATGACTGTTGCCACTTAATGGTACAAACTATGGAGGCTTGGTTTATTGCTGATATTGATGCTTTAAGCAAGTTTTATAATGGCGGATTTAAAGAAGATTATCTTCACAAAAGGCTGGGAAATCAAAGTGTGGAGAAAGTTTCCAAATACAACCTGAGTCAGTGGCTGAAATCAGCCACTAATAAAACCTCTAAAGGTAAATATCACAAAACACGACACGCTCCCAAACTGTTAGAACTTTTAGATGTTGACAAGGTACGCAAGGCTTCTCCTAGTTGCGATCGCCTTTTCACAACAATAATTACCAAAATCCTAGAAGAGACATAAATAGATTGCGTGTATGTAATATCATGTCCGATCGATCGCCCATAATACAATTGCCGGGGCGGGTTTGTGAGATTGTCCGTTTTTGGCAAATATTATTGGTGAACCCGCCCCTTGTATCTTAAAAGAGTTGGTGTAGCGCTCGTACCGTCAAGCAGGCGATCGCCAGCTCAATCAGGCGATCGAACCGACAAGTGGGCGATCGTACCGATAAGTGGGCGATCGCTCGATCAAGTAGG
>NZ_JANMZH010000172.1:0-25021 GCF_031383065.1 Microcoleus sp. OTE_8_concoct_300
AAAAATAAGGTGTAAAGGTCTATATTGCATTGTGCCGTAGAGGGTTTAGTTATTTTTCTCATTGTCCGATACCTAGAAAGTAGACGACCTATATTTATCAATTCACTGTTTGGTTATTTTGTCAATGCGTAAGTCCTAGAAATTTACAAATGATTGAGGATGGCTATATTGTTTTTACCATCTTTGTACGGTAACTCTATGTACTCCTCAACATTCAGCTACATCTGTAACGAAGAGGCTAAATCCTGATTTCAACAAATAAAGTGTTTGAATTTTTGGTCGAGCGAGTTATAGTTCGCTGCTCGGACAGAATTATTTTTAACTCTCTAGCTGTTGCCTCAATTATTTTTTGGTAGTTTACTTTCATATAACCATCCTTAAACTGTCTAATTATTGTAGAATTTTTTGGAAAAAATGGTATAAATTAGAATGTTTTGGAGCCTTTATTTACTACAAAACCTGTCGGCTCGGACACGGGTGTGGGGTTGGCTATTAGCTACCAGATTGTAGTAGAAAAACATCATGGTAGGCTGACTTGTATTTCCGAGCCTGGACAGGGAGCAGAGTTCGTGATTGAGATTCCTCTCAAGCAGGGAACTGTGCAAAAGTGAGATTGATTTAGCTTTTTTTCGCTCCCAGGAATTTACACAACAGCATTTAGTCGAGTCTCTTCCCGAACACCAAGCGCATCTCATCTGTTTGGATGGGAATCCATAAACATTCGATCGCTTCACACAGGAAAACTCTGAGATAGGGGTCACACCGGATAATTTAGCTCATCGATATTAACCACCGCTTTGAAGTAAGAGCAGGCGAGATCGCCTCGAGCCGGATCGCTGACCCTTGCTCTTTCGGAACTTACGCTTTTTAACCCTTAACCCCCCTTAAAACCCACCGAAATTACGCATTTTAGTTCATTAGTCAAAACTGAATTTAATGTAAATTAAACTACAAAATTCTGAGTTGTAAAAGTTGTAGTACATCTTGACAACTATGTGATTATTCTGAATAATCTATCGCCTTGAGAGGTTAGCTAAGGGGTAATACCCTGCAGGGGTAATACCCTGCAGGGGTAATTTTATTCAGGGGTAATTGCCTTCAAGGGTAAGACAAATGAGGGGTGAGGGGTGAAGGGTATCCAAAAAAAACTCTGCTAGATTAAACGAATCGCACTTCCAAGAAAATTACATGAGGAAATTATTGCTAACTGGTACTTCTGATTATTTACGAAGTAAATTCTCGCAAATGGTGCTGAAAGGTATCAGGCATGGGGTAATTTACTCTCTGGCGTAAAGACAGGAGAAAACCTCTTTTACAATACTTTCAAGATGATTTTCTATAGCTACTTTAAGCAGAATGCTGAGGCGGCAGTAAATTTCACTGAGTGGAGAAAGGAGAAGACAAGGGAGTGGATGATTCCGCTTTTTGAAGCTGAGGATTTTTCCAAAGTTAAGACAATTGTGGATGTGGGAGGAAACATTGGCACCCTAACGGCGGTTATTCTTAAACCCAATCCCAAGATGCAAGCCATTTTGGTCGATAGGGAAGATGTTGTTGTCGGTGCGAATCAGGTTTCGGAAGTGGCGGGAGTTGTAGATAGGTGTCAAATAGTGGGAGAAAATTTTTTTAATTCTCTTGGCCGGGTTCGCTATCTTTACTTACTCTCTCGCGTCCTCCTTAATACGGAATGAAGTGATTTTCTTTCGTAGTGGAAACACCCTGTGGCAAACATTATTGAATTGATTTGCTCAAACTATAAGCAATAAAAATATGTATCCTCAGAATCAATTTAGTTGCTTTCTTATTGGAGAAGGAACTTTACCTATCCAATGTGCTGAACTTCTTTTAGAGCGGGATCATGAGATTTTCGGCGTCATCTCCTCTGAATGAAGCTTTTGGCTTGCAAAGACTACGAATAAGGTAATGTCTTGAAAGCGTGTGAATACGTTCCCTTATCGAAAGACCTAACTCAATCTTGCTATATTCATAAATTTACTCTTGTAGAGGATAAATTAACAATGCAGGGTAATTCTTCTCTCGAAAAGCAGCCACAACTTACAGGGGACAGTCCATCATTTCCCCTCTCGCACGGTCAACAAGCGATATGGTTTCTTTACCAGATGGCACCCCAGAGCGTCGCTTACAATATCTATACGACAGTGCGGATAAGCTCCTCGTTAGACTTGGGCGCATGGCACCGAGCATGGCTTCGTATTGTAGAACGTCATCAAGCGCTGAGAACTACCTATACTAAGCGCGATGGTCAACCTGTTCAAGTCGTTCATCTATACCAAGAAGTTGATGTTAAGGTAACAGATGCTTCTTCTTGGAGCGATGACTACTTGAAGAAGCAAATTCTGGCAGAAGCTGAGTGTCCCTACAACTTGGAAACGGGTCCAGTGCTGCGGGTACATCTGTTTACACGGTCAGCGGTAGAACACATCCAATTGCTCGCTATGCACCACATTGCTGGGGATATGTGGTCTTTTGACATCCTGCTATCGGAACTCAGGGTTTTGTATGCCGCCGAAGTAAAAACATTGCCTCCTTCTTCAATACATATTGTTGAAAATTCTGACATTTCAAATTCCCAAAGAGATAATAATATCCGAGCGCTTCCTAATCTACCATACAGAGATTATGTGCGTTGGCAGACCGAGATGTTGGCAAGTTCTAAGGGCGAGCAACTCGCGGCATACTGGCAGAAACAATTAGCAGGTGAGTTGCCGCTTTTAAATCTGCCGATCGATAAACCGCGACCAAGAGAGCAGACTTATTGTGGGGCGAACCATATCATTGAGTTAGATAAAGAACTGCTCCAAGAACTCAGACAGTTGTCAGAAACTGAAGGAACAAGCCTTTATAGAATTCTCCTCGCTGCTTTTTTCGTACTGCTTTATCGTTACACAGGTCAAGAAGACATCCCGGTAGGCAGTCCGATGGCGGGTCGGTGGGGTCGAGAGGAATTTCAAGGAATTGTTGGTTTCTTCACTTCCCCAGTGGTATGCCGTGCAAATCTGGCAGGAAATCCCACATTCAAAGAATTTCTCGCCCAAGTAAGTCGCACGGTTTCTGAAGCTAGTGAGCATCAAGATTATCCCTTTCCCCTATTAGTAAAAGAGCTTTCGCCTAACCGATATCTTAGCTGCCACCCTCTGTTCCAAGTTTCTTTAACTTCGCAAAAGCATCGCTGGTACGACCAAGCCCAAAAATCACCTCTTAAACAGGAAAAAACGCTTCTAGCGATGTCGCCATACCTTATAGAGGGACATCAGCGGGGAGCAGCATTGGATCTGAATTTGGCGATCATTGAAGCTGGTAGTTCTTTTCAGCTTTGCTGGCAATACAACACTGACCTGTTTGATATTTCCACTGTGCATCGAATGGCAAGCTCTTATCAAACTTTGCTCAAAAGCATCCTAACTAATCCAGAAGAGCGTGTTTCATCATTGCCATTGTTGACCCAAGGAGAACGAAGCCAGTTGCTGGTGGAGTGGAATGATACCAAAGTAGAGTATCCCTTCGATAAGTGTATCCACCAGTTGTTTGAAGAACAGGTGGAGCGATCGCCTGATGCAGAAGCGGTGCTTTTTGAAGATAAACAGTTGACCTACCGAGAGCTTAACCAACGGGCGAACTGTCTGGCACATCACTTGAGAACTCTGGGCGTGAGACCAGAAGTTTTAGTGGGGATTTGTGTAGAGCGATCGCTAGAAATGGTAGTAGGCCTGCTGGGCATTCTCAAAGCTGGTGGGGCTTATGTACCCCTAGACCCGGCTTATCCCCCAGAACGTTTGGCTTTCATGCTAGAAGATGCCCAAGTAGGAGTGCTGCTGACTCAGGCGCGGTTGGTCGAATCTCTTCCCAAACATCAAGGATCTATCGTTTGCCTAGACACAGACTGGGAAATCATTGAGCGACAGAGTAAGGAGAACCCTGAATGCAGCTTCACCCCTGAGAACCTGGCCTATGTGATTTACACTTCGGGGTCTACAGGGAAGCCCAAGGGTGTTCTAGTTGCCCACTCAGGGGTAAGCAACCTGGCTACAGCACTGATCCGGAGCTCCAATGTGCAACCGAAAAGTCGTGTCCTCCAGTTTTGCTCTTTGAGCTTTGATGGTTCAGTGACAGAGCTTGTCATGGCCTTGCTGTCGGGAGCGACCATGGTAATGGGAACCCGGGACTCTCTGCTACCTGGAGCAAATTTAATTCAGCTATTACGTGACTTTCGGATCACGACTGTTGCGTTACTACCATCAGTGCTAGCGGTACTGCCCGCAAATGAACTACCAGCGTTGCGGACAGTAATAGCCGCCGGAGAAGCCTGCTCCCGCGAGCTCGTAGCTAAATGGTCATCAGGTCGTCAGTTCTTTAACGGTTATGGGCCGACGGAATGCACTGTCTGTACCACCATCGTCGAATGTACCGATAGTAAAGAGGCACCGCCCATCGGTCGGCCCCTTCCCAACACCCAGGTCTATATTCTAGATGCCCAAAAACAGCTTGTCCCGATCGGTGTTCCCGGAGAGTTATACATTGGCGGTGTTGGTGTAACACGGGGCTACCTCAACCGGCCCGAACTAACTGCCGAACGCTTTATCCTCAATCCCTTTAGTAACGACTCGGGTTCTCGTCTTTATAAAACTGGCGACTTAGCCCGCTACCTACCTGATGGCAATATCGAATATTTAGGCCGCATCGATCACCAAGTTAAAATTCGTGGCTTTCGCATCGAGCTGGGCGAGATTGAGGCAATGCTGAGGCAACACCGGGCTGTCCAGGATGCCGTAGTTATAGGCCTAGAGTACGACCTTCATGACCACCGCCTAGTCGCCTATGTGGTTCCGAGCCACGAGCAAGTCCTCTCTACCAGTGAACTACGTCACTACCTAAAGGAGAAACTGCCCGACCACATGGTACCTTCTGCATTTGTGCGACTGGAAGCGCTGCCGCTGACGCCCAACGATAAGGTGGATCGTCGCGCTCTGCCAATGCCTGACGGGACAAGGTCAGTGGAAGAAAATTTTGCGCCGCCTCTTACCCCTTTTGAGGAAGTGCTGGCTGGCATCTGGAGGGAAGTTCTTAGGCTTGACTCGGTGGGTATTCACGACAACTTCTTTGAGTTGGGGGGACACTCTCTACTAGCCGTGCGCCTATTGGCACAAATCGAGAAAACCTTCGGGAAAAATCTCCCTTTGGCTACCCTCTTCCAATCACCAACCATTGAGCAACTGGCTAAGATTCTTCACCAGTCAGCATGGTCATCTCCTTGGTTTTCCTTAGTGCCAATTCAACCAAGCGGTTCCCAACCACCTTTTTTCGGTATCCACTCTCTTGGCAAAGGTCAAGAGCATTACCGCAATATTGCACGTCATCTGGGTTCAGACCAACCGATTTATGGGCTGGATTATTGGCTAGCAACACAAACTAAAGACAGAAAACAAGCTCTCAACACTTGGAGGGTTGAAGAGCTGGCAGCTCACTACATCAAAGAAATGCGAATTCTCCAACCGGAGGGACCTTATTTTCTGGCTGGTTTCTCTTTTGGTGGCATAGTAGCCTATGAAATGGCCCAACAGCTAGTTACGCAAGGTCAGAAGGTAGCTCTGCTGGTTTTATTTGACACACGCTGTCCCGCACTCTCTCTAAAAAGCATAGATTTTAACACCTTCCAGATACATTTGAAGAAGCTTTCCCAACTTGAAATGAAGGAAAAGCTTGCCTACATAAGGAGCAAAGTCAAGTATAAAATCCAGCAAAATCTTAAATGGATTAAACCCTTCTTCCTGAAGGTGGCGGAAAAATTTTACTTGAAGTTTAAGCTTCCTATGCCTTATGCACTCCATTACTCACTGATTGTAGAAGCCAACAACAAGCTAGCTAGTGATTATGCACTACAAGTCTATCCAGGTCAAGTTACCCTCTTCCGCACTACCGACCAAGCCGTAAGGTATGACCAATGTTCCGATTTGGGCTGGAGTGCTCTGGCTTTAGGAGGCGTCGAGATACATGAGGTTCCAGGCAACCACCTAGATATGTTAAAAGAACCTCACGTACAAGTGTTAGCTAAAAAATTGAAAGCTTGCATAGATCGTGTGCAGGCGGAGGAATTAGCCCACATTCCGCCCCTGTGTTCAAACCCGTTTGTTTGCGATAACGAAGATTCGGAGGTGTACCACATTCAGGCAAGATCGGGACTTAGGTAACTGGCACAGCAATCGCTGTACTATTCTCAGCTAAAAATATAGCTAGCGATCGCTCTGGTGTTTAATCAAAACTTCCCCCAAACGGGGGAAATTTTCGGCGCAAACCATTATCATGTCAGACTTTCCCAGTCCGAAAAAAATGCAGTAACTATGGGAAATTCTTACAGGTCGGGTCGAAAGCAGCGATCGCCCTCAAGAACAAGCTTAGGCGATTGCAAGACATAATTAATTTAATTTCTCTTTTAAATCCAGAGAAATTCCGAAAACAGCATTTTCGATGTTCTCCGGTGAAGGCGGAAGTATCTCCAATCCATACTTTTTGCACCATCTGATAAGGTTGAAATTATTGTTGATGTCTTCTTGAGTTAGAGAACCGCAGATTCGCTTAATTCCCCGTTGACGAGCTTTCTTTATAGCAAACTGTAATAGGTTAGTTCCCAGTCCCATTCGAGGATAATCGATTGGTTTGGGCTTAACTACAAACTACCAAAGAGCTGCTCCTAAGTGCGGGGTAGTGTGAATTACATGGTTGTGAATAATGATATCGCCTATCACCAACTTATCAGGCGGATACAAAACCCATTAAAGTCTACCAACTTCGCTATTGCAATACAGGAGTTTCGCAATAAAATATGAGTCTTTGTCCCCGTCTAATTGCAGGCGGTACTCTCGTCTGCAATTAGACGGGGACAATCATCTGTTGCACAGTTGTGGTATGCTAAGGATCGTGAATTAAATAATTTGCATAAGCCTGTGGGATGGGCGTCTCGCCCGTCCCTTATAGACGGGCGAGACGCCCATCCCACAGTAAGGATTCAGGTATCTGAAACGTTGTCACAGAAGGACTTCTAGAATTAAAGCCTTCGCTAAATCAACAGCTTGATTCTCAATAGGTACGAAAATAAAAGCTTTCAGGGTTTCTTAATAAGAATGGATATTTGATGATTATTCGATCAAATGGTTACACCGTATAGGTTTTACTGCTTTTCACATGACCTGAATCCTTACTATCTGTCGATAGTCCTCAGCCGTAGCTGGCTTTGGAAGCGGGGTGGGTAATTTGAGCCACCCCACATCGCGGTGACTAACTCTCGTTGGCGACTTGCTCGATCGGTAATTACTGATTCGGGTTCGATATTTTTGAGTGTGCGTAACACGGAGGCGACGTGACAGTGAGGTAGGAAATGTGGATCTCAAAAGCAGATTCTAAGTTAGAAATAGCAGCGCCGCCTTATTAGCAAAACTCTCAGTCCTTCGATGGCATCATCCGGCAATTTGGAGAGGTTAGCTAGGGTGCACTTGCGTACTTTGCCATCGTCTCGATAGGACTGACGCAAGAGGAAGGCGGGTGGGGAATTGTGATTGGGGACTTTTTCCCTGTGCATGACTACAATTGTCTGACACTTTCCTACCCAACAATCTCGAGAAAATCTTAATTTACATAACTACCGCTGCCGTACTCTCAAATTGGGGAAACCTATAGCTCGTGGGCGATAGCTCTCCACGGAACCTGGGCAGCAGGGGGTAAGTTCCGATTAATAAAGCACCAAACTGTGATCCGGATTACCTAGCTGTTGGAAAGGCGAATGTATGATGTACTAGCTAGACCAATTCTCAGGAATTCGGAACCGCAGATATCTTTTTTGAGTTTACCTGGACTCAGGTTAAAAAATGGTTTAATGCGCTTTAACTAAGCACTAAGCTGTGATCCGGATTACCTGGCTTTTGGAAAGGCGAATGTAGGATGTACTAGCTAGAGCAATTCTCAAGAATTCGGAACCGCAGATATCTTTTTTGGATTTACCATGACTCAGGCTAAAAAAGGGTTTAATTCGCTACTTATATCGGTAAGGTGCGCATTGCAAACCTGCAAGATAAAGGTTCTGCGTCCTGGACTATTTACATTACATCCTCTGCGGTTAATTGCTACTAGAAAACTCGCAATGCTTATCCTTACACAGCAAAACGTGATTATGGATACAAGTCTCGGATGTCATCCTTCAGGGAGAAAAATAAAGTTTTTCCCTAAATTTTAATCGCCCTGATTTATCATTGAGGTTTTAATCCTGCCTTCTGCCTTCTGCCTCTGGTGCCTTCTGCTTTCAAGGTGGAGCTACCAGCAAATAGTAAACATTCTCATTGGTATGCAAAATGAACTCTACTTGGGTCTCTAACATAGATGAACAATCTGTTGTCGGCAATTCTCCTTCTAAATCTATTGTCTTCATTGACTCTGGCTTAGATGACTATCAAACTCTGGCGGGTGGAGTGCTTCCCGGTGCAGAGGTCATCATTTTAGATAAAAATGGCAATGGAGTCGAGCAAATTACTACGCAACTGCAAACAATTGCTGCTGCGGGGGGAACTGTAGACCAAGTTCACATTTTTTCTCACGGTAATTCAGGCAGCTTGCAGCTTGGTTCTGTGACGTTGAATTCGGATAATTTGCCGGAATATGAAAGCCTGTTGCAAGGGTGGCGAAATGCGCTGAGCGACCAAGCAGATATTGTGCTTTACGGTTGCGATGTTGCTGCGGGTTCGGGGATCGATTTTGTCGATCGCCTGGGCGAGTTAACCGGGGCTGATATTGCAGCATCTACAGATCGCACGGGCTACGGTGGTAACTGGAATTTGGAGTTTGCCACAGGGGATATTGAAGCACCGCTAGCCTTAACTCCAAAAGCAATGGCGGATTACGGAGGGACTTTAAAGACTATTACCGTTACCAACAATTATGATAGCGGACCCGGTTCCTTGAGAGATGCGATCGCCTCCGCAGCGGCCGGCGATACGATTAATTTTTCCTCCAGTATTGGCAATCGAAAAATTACTCTCTCGAACGGTCAACTACTCATTAGAAAAGACTTGACAATTGATGGAGGTAATAGAAAAATCACCATCAGCGGCAACAATAGTTCGCGGGTGATCCGCATAGAAGGTTCAACAAATGTTACTCTAAAAAACCTGATTGTTGCTAACGGCCGAGTTGGTAGTGACAATCAGAGTGAGACAACTAGCGCTGGTGGTGGCATTCTAACTGGAGGTGGCAGCAATTTAACTTTAGAAAATTGCCAAGTCAATAATAATGTTGCCGGTTTTGGTGGCGGCATTTACACGGGTTTCCGCAGCACGACGACTGTAATTAACAGCAAGTTTAGCGGCAATGACGGTTCGCTAGCGGATAATACCGAACGCGGTGGCGGCGCGATTGCCACTAAAAGCGGGGGTACTCTGACTATCAGAGGTAGCGAATTTACCAACAACACAGGCAGCTTCGGTGGAGCTGTTAATAACCTGTTGGGCAGCATGACGATCGAAGACTCTAAATTCATCGGCAACGTGATAGTCAAAGGCGTTGGCGGGGCAGTTTACGTTGATGGTGCTAATGCTTCTGGCCCGAATGCAACCCCTGGTCCAGTTGGCGGAAATATTATCATCCGCAACAGCCTTTTTGATGGCAATACCGCAGCGTCAGAAGGAGGAGCGGCATTTTTATTTGGGTATCCTCCAGATCAAATGCTTTTGGAAAATAGCACTTTTATTAATAATAAAGCTGTTAAAAATGAACGAGGAAGTGGAGGTTCCGGAGGCGCCGTCCGCCAGGGCAATGCCGATTTGACCGTGATAAATTCCACCTTTGCCAACAACACAGCCGCTGATAACGGTGGCGGTATGTGGTTGGGAGAAAGGGGAAATGTTAACATTTTTAACAGTACATTTTCCGACAACAAGTCTGGTTATGTTGGTGGAGGAATTCTTGTCGATAGAAGAGATTCCTTTTCGACTAACATCGTTAATACCACTTTTGCTAATAATAACGCTGAGGCATATTCGGGAGGTATTGGTGTTTTTAAAGATCCTGTGAACTCGCCAATTACTGTCACAAATTCGATTTTTGATAGGAATACGGCAAATAATCCTCATAAAACTAGGCAGCAAACGGGATGGGAGTTCATCGATGGGGGAAACAATCTTCAATTTCCCGCTAAACTGACGCAGCAGGGTAGGGATAGTAATGCGACGGCAAATATTAGTATCACAGATCCCTTACTCGGCCCTTTGCAAAACATCAACGGCGTTTTAGTCAGGCCCCCGCTACCGGGAAGTCCGGCAATTGCGATGGGTAGTGGTGCGAGTGCTGGTAATAACGGAAGTGGCAGAGGCGGCAGCGAGCCTTTGGAGCCTCAGACACCAGAACCGATTCCACCAACGGATTCTCAGACACCAGAACCGATTCCACCAACGGCTCCTGAGACACCAGCACCGATTCCACCAACGGCTCCTGAGACACCTGCACCGATTCCACCAACGGCTCCTGAGACACCTGCACCAATTGAGACTCCAACGGAGACTGAGACACCTGCACCAATTGAGACTCCAACGGAGACTGAGACACCAGCACCAATTGAGACTCCAACGGATACTGATACACCAGCACCAATTGAGACTCCAACGGATACTGAGACACCAGCAACAATTGACACTCCAACGGATACTGATACACCAGCACCAATTGAGACTCCAACGGATACTGAGACACCAGCACCAATTGAGACTCCAACGGATACTGAGATACCAGCACCGATTCCACCAACGGATCCTGAGATACCAGGATCGATTGATCAACCAACGGATCCTCAGATACCAGGATCGATTGATCCACCAACGGAGCCTCAGATACCAGCAGCAATTGATCCACCAACGGAGACACCGGCCTCGGATGATTGCGTGTTCGATGATGTCAATCGCCCGGATCTCGACTCTGCTGCTATCACCCCCAACCCCGTCGAACAAACTCTCAACGGCGATGACGATGACGATTTCATCACGGGCCGCGGCATCAACGAGTCGATTAACGGACTTGCCGGCAACGATGTTCTTTTCGGTAGGGGCGGCAATGACAACCTCCAAGGCGGTGCAGATAACGACTTGCTCTTCGGCAATCAAGGCAGCGATTTCCTCGAAGGCGACGCGGGCAACGACAGCATTTTTGGCGGCAAAGATAATGACACTGTTCTTGGCGGAGAGGGCGACGACTTTTTGAGGGGAGATAGGGGCAATGATATTGTTGCCGGCGGCGCTGGCAACGATAGCATTTTTGGCGGCAAAGATGACGATATCTTGCTCGGTGAAGATGGCGAGGACTACATTTTAGGCAACGGAGAAAATGACACCATTAATGCTGGAGACGGCAACGATATTGCCTTTGGCAATGAAGGTGCAGACCTGATTTTTGGCTTATTCGGAGATGACACGCTTTACGGCGGCAAAATAAACGACAGTCTCGATGGCGGTGAGGGCAACGACTTGCTGTTAGGGGGCAAGGAAGACGATGTGCTGTGCGGCGACACCGATAACGATACCCTTTACGGTGGTAATGGTATGGATTTCCTCAGCGGCGGTGCTGGGGACGATTTCCTCAGCGGCGATCGTGGGGACGATATTTTGACCGGCGGTTCGGGAAGTGATTTATTTGTGCTAAATCCAAGTTGGGGTTGGGGTAGCGACATTATTACTGATTTCCGCAAAGGCGAGGACTTAATTGGGTTAACTTCCAATTTGAGTTTCGATCAACTTAGTATTAGTGCGAGGAACAATCAGACTTTGATTATTGTAAGTGATACGGGTCAATTGTTAGCGAAGCTTAACGGTGTTACGCCCGATATTCTCACCGCTAGCGATTTCACTGATGTAACAATCTAACTGCTTCTGGTAGGGCGATGCACTCCGCACCTTAGCAGAGGGGGAACATCTCGTAGGGTGCACAACGGGTACCGCCCGGATAAAGCAAGCTTTCTCAAAAACTAAATTTCGGAGTTTTTGGAAGTTTTTGCGATCGGGCAAACAGGTAAAATTAACCTGGGGGGGCGACGAAGAGGGCTAAGAGCTAGATTGAGTATGACTTACAGCCCTGCTCCCCCGTTGATAAAAGTAGCGTTTATTGGGGGTTAATGTCATTAACTCGCTTAATCTATCCGGCTTATTTGTCCACGTATGTTAGCCATTATTGGCTATCTAGACCAGTCCCAAAGCTACTCCATTGGTAACAAGTTAGAAAGGAGTAGATTCTGTCAATACCCCTTTGTGCATAAATATAATTGGATAATAATGATAATCAAACGAGGGGTAAGGGTGGGAGAGTCTGCCTGTGGCAGACTCTCCCACGCCTAGCGCGATTATCATTATTAATAAGTTGTTGGCTCGATTGGCGTGGCACTGCGATCGATAATAATGGCGGGCGATCAATAAATAATGACGGGCGATCGATAAATAATGACGGGCGATCGATAATAATTGCACCACAAGTGTACTTTCGAGCGTCGGGGCGAGGAGGATCGATTGCGAGCGTTGGTACTATCGAAGGATATAATTGACAAATAATTGGGCGATTGTGTAGGTCAGTAAATATGGTTAAGAGTCAAAAAACCAACCGTGACCACGCCAAAAAAACCACAAGACCGATGGTGGAAGACGATGCGATTGCCTCGCAACTATAGCAATCCTAAATCATTATCATGATTGTGATACAATTATATGCAATACTCGATCGTGATAAAAAAATGAATAACTTACAACTGCAACAAAAAGATAGGCAAAAAGAAATAGATTGTTGAGAATCTTTCATTAAAAGCGATATAGATGCCAGAGAACTAAAACGAGCAATAGCTGTAAGGATGGCGCTCTCAGGTAATATCTACCATGAGATCAGCAAGATATGGCGTGTAAGTAATTTTTTTATTGGTTATTGGAAAAAACAATTTAAAACCAAAGGCCTCGCCGGAATCAAACTAGGACATAAAGGGTCAAAAGGGTATTTAACAGCTCTACAAAATACTGAAGTAATCGAGTGGTTAAAAAATAAAGAATATTGGAATTTAGATGAGCTAGTTACTTATTTAGAGCAAGAATTTGGTGTAATATATAAATCAAAACAGAGTTACTATGAACTTTTCGACCGGGCGAAAATTAGTTGGAAAAAAACTCAAAAAACCAATCCTAAATTTGATAAAGAACTGGTAAAAAAAAAGACGGGAGAAATTAACGATATTTTATTTAAAAACAATGCTGGTATAGAGTCTGGGGAAATAATAGTATTGTTTTTAGATAAATGTCATCTACTTCATGGTGATTTGACTGGTTATGTTTGGGGTCAATCCAAAAATAGAATAGAAGTCCCAATTACCAATGAAAAAGATAGACAAACTTATTTTGGCGCACTCAATTATCAAAGCAAAGAATTCCATGTTCAGAGCCATCCATCTGGTGATGGAAAATCAACAGTTAAATTCATAAAATACTTACAAGATAAATATAAAAATAGAAACATTATCTTGATTTGGGATGGAGCTAGTTATCATAAATATGGAGAATTTAGAGACTTTTTATTAGAACTAAATGGTGCCAAAGAACCTGCTAATTGGTCAATTACTTGTATTTTATTTGCTCCCAATGCTCCCCAACAGAACCCCGTTGAAGATATTTGGTTACAAGCTAAAAACTTTTTAAGAAAGTATTGGTATTTATGTAGGTCTTTTAAGATTGTCAAATTTCTGTTTGAGTTTTTTACTAACGAACATAAATTTGATTTCCCCAAAATACGTCAATATACTTACACACAGAAAATCATTTAGGATTGCTCTACATCTAGAAAATCATTTAGGATTGCTCTATCAGCACTATTAACACCAGCCATCACCTCACAAGAAAATTACTACCGTCAACTAGGTTTATTCGCTGAGAATTCTTAACCTACCCTTGATGGTAGCAGCAGTATTAACTTTGCTGTGGCGAGAGGTAGCCGGAGTAACAGAACTCACAAGAATGTTAGCAAGAGAAGGCTTTTTGTGGTGCCGACCCACGACAGTTACTCAACAAGCCATGTTTCAAAGATTTTTAAGTTTTCCTGCCTCCTTATTTGAGGGAGTCTTCAAAAATTTATTACCAAATTTTTGAACTGTTTGGTACCAGAGAAACCAACGACCTTTACCAGAAAGCATTCAATTTGCCTTAACCAAATTTTCGAGAATTTGGATAGTAGATAGTTCAACGCTCGAAGCATTATTTTGCAAGCTCAAAAGCCTAGAAGATATACCAAAAGGGCAGTTAGCAGGAAAAATGGCAACAGTCATAGATTTAATGACTCGGCTCCCTGTTGATATTTGGTTTCTGGAAAACCCCAGAGCTTCTGATGTTAAGCTTGAAGAAAACATCCTGCAATTAGTGCCAAATAAAACCTTACTCTTACTGGATAGAGGATTTTATCATTTTAGCTTTTGGCTCAAATTAATAGAAGGAGATATTTACTTAATTACTCGTTTAAAAAAAGGAGCAGCCATTCAAGTAAAGCAAGTATTTACCAAAAGTTACGACCTGAAAGATAGTCTGGTACGCTTGGGTTCGGGAACTGCAAAGACTCCATTTATTACCTTACGTCTGATTGAAGTTCGTTCGGGTAAAACCTGGCATTCTTATTTAAGAAGCGTACTTGAACCTCAAGTTTTACCACCCTACCTTGTGGCAGATTTATATCGCAGACGCTGGAGGATTGAAGAAGGTTTCAATACCATAAAAAGGCTGTTGGGATTAAGTTATTTGTGGACGGGTTCTCTCAATGGCATTCAGCTTCAAATTGGGGGAACTTGGATATTTTATGCAATCTTGGTCGATTTAGGTGATGCCGTTGCCGATCAACTCTCTTTACGAATAGATTCGATTTCATTAGAAATGATTTACCGGGGTCTTTACCATTTTTATGTAGCCCGCCAACAACGCACCGGCAACTGACCCGAGAGAGTATTTCGCCTTGAATAGAAAATCGGGATTTAAGTATTGTTAAATCTCAACGAAAGCCCAATGTTAAGTTAATTGTTGCACCTTTCCCCGATCGACAGCGAGGCTCCGATCGATATTTCTTTGAGATATCTTCTCAAACCCCCTTGACAACTGCCATACAGGCTTAACTTGTTACCAATGGTTTCTAGGTCGCCCAAGCCTAAGTCCTATGGTACATATTAAGTTTATTAATGAAAACTTACTGATATTTAACACATAAAGGACTTACGCACGCGAAACCAAAAACCCGGTTTCTGCGTCAATCTCGCTCCTCCAAACCCACGATTTTTCGTAGAAACCGGTTTTTTTTGCGTAAGTCCTGACATAAAAAAGTAGGAAAAGTAGGAAAAACGCTGTAACTAAGTGAAGAATTGCTGCTAAAGCTAATTTGACGCACTATTTAGCAGTAATATAGGAATTGCAGTTATCATTCTATAAAAAGGATTAAGTAAATGTTTGTAAATTTCAGCATGGACTCCCGTTTTGAGAACAACCGAAGGCAACAGCTATTGCCTGCAAACTCTACAGGCGCTATTGTTTTTATCGATCCAGGGGTAGAGGATTATCAAACACTTGCAGCAGGGGTGTTGGCAGATGCAGAAGCGATCGTTCTCGATCCATCAAAGGATGGAATCGAGCAAATTAGCGAGGTATTGTCTCAGCGGAACAACATTTCCAGCGTGCATATTGTCTCCCATGGACAAGCGGGAAAATTGTACTTAGGAAACGCAGAAGTTAGCTCTAATACCCTCGACGGCTACAGTGAAGAGTTGCAAAGTTGGGCGAATTATTTGACTCCCAGGGCCGAGGTTCTGCTTTATGGATGTAATGTCGCTGCTGGAGAAGAGGGTAAGCAGTTTATCCAAGATTTGAGCGATTTAACGGGGACTGACATTGCGGCTTCATCCGATCTGACGGGTAGCGCCACGTTAGGCGGTGACTGGGATCTGGAAGTTAAGACTGGACCGATTAAATCAGCTTCTGCGTTTCAACCTCAAGTTTTACAGTCTTACGCAGGACTTTTGAATGTGGGCGACGGATTGCGGGGTGAGTATTTTGATAACAATAATTTTACCAATTCGAGGTTTACCCGCACCGATCCAACAGTTAACTTTAACTGGGGCAAAGGATCGCCTGCTAGTTCAATTGCCAAAGATACTTTTTCAATTCGTTGGACGGGTCAAGTTCTCCCTGATTATACGGAAAACTACACTTTTTTTAGCACTCCTGATGATACAGCGAAGCTGTGGATTAATGGGCAGCAAATAATCAATGCCACAAGAAGAGGGCAAGAAGCTAGCGGGACAATTAGCCTCAATGCTGGTCAACGATATGATGTGCGTTTAGAGTATGAAGAAAAGAACGCAGATGCGATGGTAAATCTTTCCTGGGCAAGTCCTAGCCAAAGCAAGCAAATTATTCCCCAGTCGAAGCTGTTTAGTACGATTCCACCGAATCAGGGTACGATCGCTTTGGCAACTTCTACTCCGCCTCCTGTAAGTGAAGAAGCGGGTAAAGTAACGCTGACGGTGGTGAGAACGGGTGGAAGTAGCGGTTCCGTAACGGTTGATTATAGTGTTGAGGATCAAACGGCTTTAGCTGGATCGGACTATGTGGATATTCCGAATGGAAGTGTGACGTTTTTAGATGGAGAAACCAGCAAAACAATTGAGATTAATTTGATTAACGATGATGTATTTGAACCCGATGAGACATTTACTATAGGGTTGTTAGGAACGAATGGAGTTGGTGAAGTTGGTACTCCCAGAACAGCTACAGTCACGATCGTTGATGATGATAGCCCGTCTACGGTTAGCTTTCTTCAGTCCAGTTATAGCGTGACTGAAAATGGCGGGAATGCTTCAATTACCGTTCAACGTGCAGGTAATCTGGGCAAACCAGCAACGGTAAATTATGGCACTAGCAACGGTACTGCGATCGCATCCTCAGACTACACAGCAACTTCAGGAGCCCTCAGTTTTGCGTCAGGAGAAACTACCAAGACAATTTCCATCCCAATTATCAATGACACCCTAATCGAATCGAGCGAAACGCTCAACATCGCACTCAGCAACCCCGGTAAATGGACAACAATTGGTTCTCCAAATACGGCGACGCTAACTATTGTAGATAACGATCCCAGTTTTACTCGCCAAAATGTGGTATCTGGACTTAACCAACCTACGGTAGTAGATTGGACGCCGGATGGTAACAACATGTTGATCGCGCAGAAAGATGGCGTCGTTCGCGTATTCAGAAATGGGACATTGCAAGCAACGCCGTTTATTAATATTTCCAACCAGGTTAATAATACGCGAGATCGCGGTTTGTTGGGGATGGCAATTCATCCTAACTTTGCCACCAATCCCTACGTTTATCTCCTCTATACCTACGATCCGCCAGAAGCAGCCAATAATATTAACCCAGGTACAACTTTAGACGATCGAGATGGAGCCGGGAATCGCCCATCGCAATTGCTTCGCGTTACCGCGACAACCGATGGGACAGGTAATATTACAGCCGTCCCCGGAAGCGAAGTGGTTTTGCTGGGTAAAAATAGCACTTGGCAATATACGAGTCGTCCGGATGGCAATAGCACCAATAATTCATCAATTTCGCCTTCAGGAATTAACAATAGCACGACAATTGTCGCTCCACAAACGCTGCTAGAACGCGACGCTAACGGCAATCTAACTAACAACATTCGCGACTATTTAGCAACCGATAGCGAATCCCACAGCATCGGTGCAGTTCACTTTGGTAGCGATGGTGCTTTGTACGTCAGCAATGGCGATGGCACTTCCTACAATTTTGCCGATCCGCGTACTGTGCGCGTTCAAGATTTAAACAATCTTTCCGGAAAAATCCTCAGAATCGATCCAATTACAGGTGCAGGATTATCCGATAATCCATTCTTTAATGGCAGCGATGGTGCAGATAACAATCGCGACAAAGTGTTCGATTATGGTGTGCGAAATCCATTCCGTTTCACCTTCGATCCCGTAACTGGATTGCCAGTAATTGGTGATGTAGGTTGGAATACCTGGGAAGAAATTAATCGAGGTCAAGGAGTAAATTTTGGTTGGCCTTATTATGAGGGGGGAAATGGTGCCAGCCTGCAACAATCGACTGGATACGCTAATTTACCAGAAGCTCAGGCATTTTATGCCAGCGGTCAATCAGTAACGGCTCCGATTTATGCTCGTACCCATGCTAATGGAGGGATCGCCATCATCATGGGTGATTTTTATGACAACAATCGGCTGATTTATGGCGATGTTGGGGAAGGTAATATTTATGAAGCTACCCTCGATCAAAATCGCAATATAACCGGAACTCGGGTGTTTGACTCTGGACTACCCAATGTAGTCGATATGGAAAAAGGCCCCGATGGCAATATGTACGGCGTCAATCTGGGGAATGGAACTATCTTCCGTTGGGTTCCTGCTTAGCTTGCAAGCGATTGTTTGTGGGTGGGTGCGATCGCTTTTGGCTTTAAACCCACATTCTGCAGATATTAAAGCAGATTTAATGTGAAGTGAATTTATCAACAAAAAAGCTCCAAATGATTTCTAGGCAATCATTGGGAGCTTTTTTAATGTATAATAATCAAGCTGGAGAGCCAGAGAGAAAAACCATGAATGAGCCTCAAGATGCCATAAAAGTCCTAAATCTAGACCATTTAGGAATAGTAGCGGGAATCATAGACGAGATGGAATCATTGGTAACAAGTTAAGCCTGTATGGCAGTTGTCAAGGGGGTTTCAGAAGGAAGTATCTTGCGAAAAATTGACGGTCGCCTAGTCGCTGTCGATCGTCTAAGGGTGCAACAATTAACTTAACATTGGGTTTTCGCGTTCGATTTAACAATACCTAAATCTCGATTTTCGCTCCGCAGCGAAATACTCTCGCGGGTCAGTTGCCGGTGCGTTGTTGGTGGGCTAAATAAAAATGGTAAAGACCCCGGTAAATCATTTCTTCAAGCTTAACATCAGAAGCTCTCGGGTTTTCCAGAAACCTGCGTCTCGACTCTTAGCCTAGTCATTAAATCTATGACTGTTGCCATTTTTCCTGCTAACTGCCATGCGGGGTATATCTTAAGGGCTTTTGAGCTTACAAAACAATGCTTCGAGCGTAGTAATTTTCTTGTTCGGTGATGGCTGGTGTTAATAATGCCGATAGTTGCGAGGCAATCTCAGGAGTCTTCCACCATCGGTGCAAGTTATTTTTTTGGCGTGGTCACGGTTGGTTTTTTGACTCTTAACCATATTTACTGACCTACACAATCGCTCAATTATTTGTCAATTATATCGTTCGATCGTACCAACGCTCGCAATCGATCGTGCTGGGCCCAACGCTCTAAAGTGCACGGCTGTGGTGTAACTATTATCGATCGCCTGCAACTATTATCGATCGCCCGCCACTGTTATCGATCGCCCGCGACTATTATCGATCGCCTGCCACTGTTATCGATCGCCTGCAACTATTATCGCCCGCAACTCGCGAGCGAGCGAACAATTTATTAATAATGATAATCGCTGTCGGTGGGAGAGTCCGCCTTCGGCGGACTCTCCCACCCTTACCCTTTTTTGATTATCATTATTATTGTTGTCTAATATTTCTACACAAATGGGTATTGACAAAATCTACTCCCTTCTAACTTGTTACCAATGAAGCTACTCTGTCTTGGATACTTTCTTTTGGACTCCTTATGACGAACAATATACTCTGTGACCGAAGTCATGCAAGAGAGTTGTCCCTTGTATGAAAGCACTACTATAGGCAAGTGCTATTAATAAAATTAAGGCGCTCATATCATGTCGTATCGATTAACCATAATATCCCGGTCGGGGCGGGTTTTTGAGATGGTCAATCGATTTTAGATTTGAGATTTTAGATTAAAGAATTGAAGCATTGACCCTACGGATAAATTCGGGGGGCAAGTTTCTCGGATACAGGTTTTTTATTTCTGGACGGATGAATCCGGGGGCTTGTATCCTGGATGCTTTCGGTCAATTATTGGCAGGTATTGTGGGTGAGGGGAGCCTCTACAAAAATCGCGGTCCCTCGACCGGATATGATATCACTCGCTGATTTTTTAAGCCTGTTCCCTCTAAATGATAGCCTCCACTTTTATAATCTCGGAACATTTCTTCAATTCCCATGCGCTTCTGATAGGGGACTATCGCACTCTCTTAGAGCCTAAATTTGTCAGAATAAACCAACCATCCTTAACCGATACCCCTCAATATTTCCTTTTCCATTTACAAGCTAGATCAAATCCCCCTATCGGTAGAGTTTTTCGGACTTTGACTAAATAGAAATAGAGAGAGATTCCGGGAACCAATCCTACCTCCTTCAACGCTTCCCCTATCTGAGGTTCGGTTTCGATACACAAGCGAGCATTTCAGTCTCAAACAAAAATGTAAAGGCTCCTCCCGCTCGCCAGTTAGCCAGCTCGGCTGAGAAAAATTAGCGGTTTCCTATAATATCAATTCCGGTTGCACTCATACATGATGGGGAGTAGTCCGTTGGGAAATCTGGAATTATTGACTTTATCATTCGCCTCCAACCGGAAACGATATAACTACTACTTTATAATCTTTCAATAGCGGTAAAATTTTTGCGATCGCATCCCTTTGCTCAGCTACATTGCTACTGCCTAGCTTAGGTAACAGTGACCAGAATAAAGGGATAGCTCTCTTCTCCCACACCAGGCAAACCAAGAGTATATTGATATAACTCCCGCCAGGTGCGATCGATCGTAATTGATAAAGTCTGACCCACTTGGCAATAGGTAGTTAACTAATAAGTGATGAAGAGATACCAAATCTGACTGATTGTTAGTTGAGGCAAATTCAAGAACCTCTGTAATTTCCGACGCCGAAAGGGGCGTGGTAATGGGGTAGGGAAACGCAGAGGCTAATAGCTCCAACTTCACTTGCTTGGACGATTGCAGGAGATTGAGGAAGATGCCTAATACTAAAAACTGAGCACGAGTTAAGTGTTGTTGGAGATGCGTTTGATAAAATAGCCGTAGCATATTTTTTGATAGGTCGTTGGTAACGTAACTTTCATTACTCCTATCTTTTTTTACCACAAGTAGGTCAACACCTGACGCTATCTGGGTTCTGGCTGGGTTGTCACCCCACCCTGAAAATTAACCAAGCTTTGCTCTAGATTTCCGGGTTTTAGGTAAAGCGAATGTATAAAGCCCTAGCTCGAGTAATTATTAGAAATTCGGAGGCTCCGATATCTTTTATTAATTTGCTCTGAGCAATAAATTTGTTTTGATGCGCTACTTATATCGGTAAGGTGCGCATTCCAAGCTTGCAATATAGAGTTTCTGCGTTCAAGACTGTTTACATTACATCCTCTGCCGTTAATCGCTATCAAACTCGCAGTCGCAACAGATCAAAACCTGCCTCCGCATACAAGTACCCGATTTCAATAATGCAGAACAAGAAACTTTTCTCCTTAATTGGATTTCCTCAGGTTTATCACTGAGGTCTTGATTCTGCTTGCTGCCGACCGCATCTCTAACCTTCTGCTTTCAAGGTGATTCTACAGCAAATGTTAAAGATTCTCATGGTGATGCATAATGAGTTCAATTTTTGCCAGTATAGATTCACAATCTGTTATCCGCAATTCTCTTCCTAAATCTATTGTCTTCATTGGCTCAGACTTAGATGAGTATCAAATTCTTGCAGGCGGCGTGCTTCCCGGTACCGAGACAATCATATTAAATAAAAATGGCAACGGAGTCAAGCAAATTACTGCAAAACTGCAAACAATCGCTGCTGCTGGAGGAACTGTAGACCAAGTTCACATTTTTTCTCACGGCAGTTCTGGCAGCTTGCAGCTTGGTTCTGCGATGTTGAATTCGGATAATTTGTCGCAATATGAAAATCTGTTGCAAGGGTGGCGAAATGCACTCAGCGAAAAAGCTGATATCGTGCTTTACGGTTGCGATGTTACTGCGGGTTCGGGTAGTGATTTTGTCGATCGCCTGGGCGAGTTAACGGGGGCTGATATTGCAGCCTCTACAGATCGCACGGGCCGCGGTGGTAACTGGAATTTGGAGTTTGCCAAAGGGGATATTGAAGCGCCCTTAGCTCTTAATCCACAGGCAATAGCGGATTACCGAGGGACTTTAGGGACTGTTACCGTTACCAACAATAATGATAGCGGGCCCGGTTCCTTGAGAGATGCGATCGCCTCCGCAGCAGCCGGCGATATCATTCAATTTGCCTCCAGTCTTGCCAGCCAAACAATTACTCTCTCGAACGGTCAACTTGTCATAAATAAAAACTTGACAATTGATGCAACTGGTGCTAGCAATTTAACCATCAGTGGCAACAACACTTCGCGGGTGATCCTCACTGAAGGTTCAACCAATGTTACTCTAAAAAACCTGATTGTTGCCAACGGCCTAGTTTCTGGAACCGATCCGAATAATGAGGCAACTAGCAGCGGCGGCGGCATTAAAACCGGAGGTAACAGCACTTTAACTTTAGACAGTTGTCAAGTCAACAATAATGTTGCCGGTTTCGGCGGCGGCATTTACACGGGTTTCCGCAGCACGACGACTGTAATTAATAGCAAGTTTAGCGGCAATGACGGTTCTTTGGCTAGCAATAGCGAACGCGGTGGTGGCGCGATCGCAACTAAAAGCGGTGGTTCTCTGACTATCAGAGATAGCGAATTTACCGACAACAAAGGTAGCTTCGGCGGAGCTGTTAATAACCTGTTGGGCAGCATGACGATCGAAAACTCTAAATTCACCGGCAACCGCACAAATAAAGGCGTTGGCGGCGCAGTTTACGTCGATGGCGCTAATGCTTCGGGGCCCAATGCAACCCCTGGTTCTGTTGCCGGAAATATTGCTATCCGCAACAGCGTTTTTGATGGCAATATCGGGACAGCAGAAGGAGGAGCAGCCTTTTTGTTTGGTTACTTCCAAGATAAATTCGTTTTGGAAAGCAGCACTTTTATTAATAACCAAGCTGTCAAGACTTCATCAGGTAGCGGAGGTTCTGGAGGGGCAGTCCGTCACGGAAATGTCGATTTGACAGTAATCAACTGCACATTTGCTAATAATAAAGCTGAGGATAGCGGTGGCGGTTTGTGGTTAGGAGAAGAGGGAGAAATCAGCGTTATTAACAGTACCTTTTTCGGCAACAGTGCTGCTAAGCAGGGCGGGGCAATGGTTGTCGGTAACAAAGATTCCTTTTCGACTAACATCGTCAATTCGACTTTTGCTAAGAATAGCGCTGGGGACTATTCGGGAGCTATTGCTACCTTTAACAATCCTGGAAAACAAGAAATTACTGTAAAGAATTCGATTTTTGATAGCAATACGGCGGGTAATCCTTTTAAGGTTAGGCAGCAAACTGGACGGGAACTAATTGACGGGGGAAATAATCTACAATTTCCCGTTAAACTCACGACGGGGGACCTTAACGACAATAATGTTACGGCAAATGTGAAGATCGTCGATGCGAAACTCGGTCTTTTGGAAAAGATTAACGGTGCTTTTGTGCTGCCGCTGCTAGCAGGAAGTCCGGCAATTGATACCGGTACTGGTGCGGGGGCGCCGGCTGCAGATCAGCGCGGTGTGAGTCGCCCTCAAGATGGTGATGGTAACGGAAGTGCGATCGTTGATATCGGCGCTTTTGAATTCACCAATACTCCGACACCGACTCCCACTCCGACACCAACGCCTACACCTGCACCAACGCCGCCTACACCTACACCTACACCAACGCCGCCTACACCTACACCTACACCAACGCCGCCTACACCTACACCTACACCAACGCCGCCTCCACCTACACCAACGCCGCCTACACCTAGACCAACGCCGCCTACACCTGCACCAACGCCGCCTACACCTGCACCTACACCAACGCCACCTAAACCGGGCGCAGATGATTGCCTATTCGATCGAGTAAGTGCCCCGGAATTCAACTCTGCCACCATTACTCCCAACCCCGTCGAGCAAACTATCAACGGCGGTGAAACTGATGATTTCATCATCAGCAGCAACCAAAATCAGTCAATTAACGCGCACGCTGGGAATGACACTCTCTACGGTATGGGGGGCAATGACAATATTGATGGCGGTGCCGATAACGATTCAATCTTTGGCAATGAAGGCACCGATTTCATTCAAGGCGACCCTGGCAACGATACCATCTACGCTGGGAAGGATAATGACACTGTTGTTGGTGGCGATGGTGACGACTTTTTGAGGGGAGATATCGGCAATGATATTGTTGTCGGCGGCGGTGGCAACGACAGCATTTTTGGCGCCCAAGATGACGATATCTTGCTCGGTGAAGATGGCCAGGACTACATTTTAGGGAACTTAGGAAATGACACAATTAATGCTGGAAACGGCAACGATATTGCTTTTGGCAATGAAGGTGCAGACCTGATTTTTAGCTTAGGAGGAAATGACACGCTTTACGGCGGCAAAGAAAACGACAGTCTCGATGGCGGTGATGGCAACGATTTGCTGTTTGGCGACAATGAAAACGATGCGATCTGTGGCGACATCGGTAACGATACCATGTACGGGGGCAAAGGCAATGATATTCTCAGCGGCGGTGCTGGGGACGATTTCCTTAGCGGCGATGTTGGGGACGATACTTTGAGCGGCGGTTCGGGAAGTGATGTATTTTTCCTAAATCAAAGTTTGGGTAGCGACATTATTACTGATTTCCGCAAAGGCGAGGACTTAATTGGGTTAAATTCCGATTTGAGTTTCGATCAACTTACTATTAGTTTGAGCAACAATGAAACTTTGATTAGCGTGACGGACACCAATAAATTGCTGGCAACATTGAACGGTGTAGTGGCGGGTACTCTTGACGCTAACGATTTCATGAGTCTGTAGTTACCAGGCTAAATCCGGGGAAAGCTACTTCCTTTATCCTTCGGCGGTTGCAACCGCTACTACACTTGCCTCTCGTCCGAGCC
>NZ_JANMZH010000197.1:0-17731 GCF_031383065.1 Microcoleus sp. OTE_8_concoct_300
GGTGGGTGTCAGCAACGGGCAAGATGCCCGTTCCACTTGAGTGGAATTTGATTGTGGGGTGGGTGTCAGCAACGGGCAAGATGCCCGTTCCACTTGAGTGGAATTTGATTGTGGGGTGGGTGTCAGCAACGGGCAAGATGCCCGTTCCACTTGAGTGGAATTTGATTGTGGGGTGGGCATCTTGCCCGCCCCACAAAGGTCTCTTGACAGAGGTCAATCCTCTGCCGAAAGTGTTGTTAGGGCAGGGCTGCGGGAATCTGTAACACTGGGGAATCACGTTGGGTTCATCGGACGGCAGTTTGGGGCGAACGCCTGTGGCTAAAAGTTTGCTGCCTTCAGAATCGACGATCGAATTAAAAGTGCGATCGTCCCGGCCACTGTTAAATCCCCGCACACCATCCGCCCAGACAATCATTTGAGGCAAATGATCCGGCTTCAAAAGCCGCCGCAGTTGAAAGTCAACTACTTGTGCAGTTGCGCCGTTGACTGAAAAGTTAAATACTTTTAAGCCCGGACTGCCTTTTTGGGCCAAAGATTGTTTTAGCTGTTTGGGATCGACGCCCTGCAATGCGCGGGAACTACCGACAATCAAAACATCTGGCGGCCCGACCGCAGCAACGTAGGATAGGTAAAGTTCTAGTTGTTCGTTGAGCAAATCGCTGCTAAAGCTGACTGTACTGGCTTGCGATCGGGTTGCGCCCGCTTGCTGTTGGGAATAAACGAGGTTTCTCATGTACTCCACCACTTTTTTCTCAGCAAAAGCCCGTCTGGGACTGCCCGGGGGAACGGCTTGCATCCAGGCGACGGCCTGCACCCAGAGGCCGGCTACTTCGTCCCAGTCTTGTTTTGAATTGGCTGATTGAGCCAAATTAGAAGCTTGGGTGGCAAAGTTAACTGACTCCGTGAAGGCATCGTTTTGGGGGCATGAGGGAACGCTGACGGATTTTCTGGGTTTGTTGGGGTTTCGAGCGAGGATGGGCTGAGGGGATTGCGCTGCGGCAGCGGATTCGATCGAACCTTCGGCCGCTGCGGTGTTGGGAGGCTTGGTGGACGAACATCCCAAAGTTACAGCTAATACAGCGGCTGCGGCGCAGGTACGTTTTAAGATGCTGGTGCTGATGCTAGCAATGTAGCGGCGAATCATAAAGCTTTCAGCGAGCGCGAAATATTACTAGATATTACTAATTATCCGGCGGATCGAGCAATTAGCTCAAACAGACGTTTTAACCATTCACTAAAAATTAAGGCGATCGGGCGATCGCACCTGAGCACCTGCGCTGTTATTGCTTGTCCCATCGGCATTGCAGGCTTTTTCTGCCATGCCAGCCAAGTGTGGATTAGCGCTTTGGGATGATGAATTGGATTGTAGCGGTTAAGTCCGGCTTGTTCGAGCTCCTGTAAAATTGCTTCGGCTTTCGGATGCAGGGTGTCGCCAGGGGGGATGAGATAGGCGACAAAATCTTCTAACATTCCAGGAAGTTGGTTGTTTGGCATCAACCAAACTCCGACGCGAGGCAAGTATGGATCTGAAGGTGCACAAACCCAGCCTTCGGGAGGGGGAGATTGCGGGATGTCTCGATCGCCGATCAAACTCAGTTTACCTTTAAGAGATTGCCACCGCCCACTTAAATTGCGATCGGCATCTACCACAATTCCCAACGTGCGTAAATTCTCTGCTTTCAATCTTTCTGGCAAGCCATTTAGCAGCGCATCAACTCCTTGTGTACTTTCTTCTTGCGGTACTTCGACGGAAAATGTTTCTGGCAGTTGATATTGCTGGCACAAAGCCCAGATTGCCTGTCGGTCATTCTTACCTTCTACCAATAACTGTTGAGGTTTGGTTGAGGAAGTTTTCGTACTTTTGGCATCAGCGCACCTCGATACTTTGGCGCACTGCAACTGACAATTCATCGGGAGTGTATTCAACTGCACCAATATCCTCGCCACGTCGGCTCAAGCGAAATAATTTGCCAACAGAACTATATTCTGACTGTTCTAAGGCTTCTTGAAATGCGGCTATGCAGTCCCAACTGTGGGTAGTTGCAAAGACTTGAACGTTCAATCGCTGTGCTGTTTCAAATATCAATCGCCACATATCAGTTTGCGTTTGATAGTAAAGACCTGTATCAATTTCATCAACCCACAAAAACCCATTCTCTGATGATACGGCTGCCATTGCTATACTAAGAATTCGTCCCATACCATCTCCCATACTGCCAAGAGGAACTGGGTGAGGCTGGCCCCGAAGTTTAAGCAAAATACCACTATTAGAAGTCTGGCGACTGGTGAAACTAATCCGTTCCACATCCGGCTCCAGAATTTGCAATGCTTCTACTACACTTTGTTCTTTCGGTGTGAGTGTTATTCTATCCCACAGTACAGACAGTCGCGCAAAGCTTATATTAGTGGTTGTCAGAAAATAATTTTGATTGCTGCTCCCTATAGGAAAAACTAACTTAGATGTGTTGCCCAACCGCAAGTAACGCGAATCGCCTATAGTTCCATCAGTACGGATAGGAATTTTTATTTGGGTATACTGTCCGTATGAAACAACTAGCTCACCGAATAAATCTTCACCTAAAACTAAATCCTCTAATCCAGGAAGTGCAAGTTGCTGGGCAATAGGATTAGGCTGAATTTTTAATGAGAGCGGATGCTCTTTTGTAGAGCGGATATGAATAGCCCCATCGAAGTTATTAAGTTGATGACCGTAAAAAATATGTAAAATCTGATAATGATGCCCAGAAACGACTTCGCCATTTCTTTGTCTAGAAGGCTCGACTGTTAGTTCACCTCTGCTGTTTAGCACCTCAAGTAGAAACTGAATATTTCCTTCATTAACTAATAAATAAATGGCTTCTAAAAAAGTAGTTTTACCGCTATTGTTCTGACCGACTATCAGATTAACCCTAGCTAGATCGTCGATACGAAAATCTTTAAAACAGCGATAATTTTGGATGGTGAGATCGCGCAACATGGATTCCTCCCATATTAACTAAATTCTATCATTTCTCCGTTCAGACTAGAAACCAGTATGGGATTCGATGACTGCTTCGGCTTGCAGGGCGATCGACCTCAATTTATCCAATGTATCCTGGTTCGCACTCTCCCACAACCCCCGCTGACGAGCTTCTAGCAATCTTTCCGCCATATCTCGCAGTGCCCAAGGATTGTTTTCTTGAATAAATGCCTGCACTTTCTCATCAAAAATGTAAGCCTCTGCGATTCCTTCATACATAAAATCCTCTACACAATTTGCCGTAGCATCGTAAGCAAACAAAAAATCAACAGTTGCTGCAATTTCAAACGCGCCTTTATAACCGTGTCGCATCGCACCTTCTATCCATTTGGGATTCACAGCCCTGCTGCGATAAACCCGCGCAATTTCTTCTCGCAGTTGTCGCACTTTCGGCTTTTCGGGAATCGAGTTGTCTCCGAAATAGGTTTCAGGATTTTTGCCTTGCAAATTGCGAATTGCGGCCGTCATTCCCCCTTGGAATTGATAATAATCATCCGAGTCGAGGATGTCGTGTTCCCGGTTGTCTTGGTTTTGCAGAACTATTTGCATTTGGCCGAGGCGTTGTTCAAATGCTTCGGGTGCAGAACATCCCCATTCACTCTGTTTAACTCCTGCTACATCTCCCGGCAAATTTGAGGAACTAGAGGAGGTATAGGCGTAACTGCTCCAATTAATGTAAGCTTTTGCTAAATCGCTGTCGTCTGTCCAGTTTTGAGCTTCAATTATGCCTTGAAGTCCTGCGCCGTAAGCACCTGGTTTTGAGCCAAACACTCGAAATTGCGATCGCCCTTGCGCCTCTTCCTGACTCAAACCTGTAGATTCCCAATACATAATCTCGGCTTGAACTTGTGCTGCTAAAGGATTGCTTTCAGGCGATTCGTCTAAATCTGCCACAGCTTTTACCGCACTGTCAAACAAATCAATTAAATTAAAAAAAGCATCGCGGAAAAAGCCAGAAATTCGCAAAGTAACATCAACGCGCGGCCGCCCCAAAACAGAAACTGGCAAGATTTCAAAATCTACAACCCGGCGCGAAGGGCCATCCCAAACTGGTTGAACTCCTATCAGCGCCAAGGCTTCGGCGATGTCGTCTCCCCCCGTCCGCATGGTGGATGTTCCCCACACTGACAAACCCAAAGTTTTCGGATATTCGCCGTTTTCTTGGGTGTATCTTTCGATTAAAGTTTCAGCAGCAACTCTGCCAACTCTCCAGGCGGTTTCTGTGGGAATGGCGCGGATATCTACTGAGTAAAAATTGCGGCCGGTGGGCAATACATCTGGTCTGCCGCGAGTGGGCGCGCCGGATGCGCCGCTTGGTATGTGCCGCCCATCTAGTCCGCGCAAAAGGTTGGTAATTTCTTGGTTTGTTTGGAGGAGTGAAGGTAAAAGATAGTTATTTATCCAGTCTAATTCTTGTTTAGTTGCTTCTCCTGTTTGGATATTTTTAACCGCAGATGAACGCGGATTAACGCGGATATTTTCGATTAAGTTATCTACTAATTCAGCGGCTTTTTCTTCGAGTTCTGCTGTTAAATCGCCTGCTGTGCGGTGCTGAATTATCGAGGTTGGATCGCAGGTTAAGGGGTCGAAATCGTAGCCTGAGTCTTCTGCTAGGGCGCGGGTTATGCCCGATCGCCCGTTGGTGGGATGGCGGGCGATCGCAATTATCAAATCTCTCAACTGTCTACCTTCGGGACACTGCCCGAAAATGTGCAATCCGTCGCGGATTTGGGATTCTTTGAGTTCGCAAAGATAGCCGTCTGTGCGGGTGATAAATTCTGTAAATTCCGATTTATTTAGTTGTATTCCTAAGTCTTTATCTAAATTTTCTTTGTTGGTGAGGGCGAGAATGCGATCGCGAATCATGGGCAATCGGGACGGATCTAAACTTTGGGCTTCGCAATACTCATCAATTAAGGTTTCCAACTGCTGCAAAGGCCCGTAGAGTTCGGCGCGAGTCATCGGCGGTGTCAGGTGGTCGATAATCACAGCTTGCGATCGTCTTTTTGCTTGGGAACCTTCCCCCGGATCGTTGACAATGAAGGGATAAAAATTCGGCATCGCGCCTAATGCTACTTCTGGATAACATTTGTTAGACAATGCTATACTTTTACCGGGAAGCCATTCTAAATTGCCGTGTTTTCCGGCATGAATTATAGCGTCAATTCCCCACTTTTCTCGTAGCCAATAATAGTAAGCTAGATAATTGTGAGTTGGTTCTAAGTCTGGGGCATGATAGTTCAAACTAGGGTCAATTTCATATCCCCGCGATGGTTGAATTCCCACAAACACATTCCCAAACTGAATCCCCGGAATCGGAAAGTAGGGACACGGCATTGCCGTTTCCTTCCCCTGGACGTAGGGAGATGGCATTGCCGTTTCCCTAGGTTGTGTATGACCTTCCGCCAACCCCCATCTTTTACAAATCCCATCTTGCACTTGCTGCGGCAAACTAGCAAAATATTCTTCATATTCTGCCAAATCCAAAGATTGATGAACAGGCCGCAATTCGCGTCCTTCCGGGTCATTTGTCACGCCAGAAGTCAGGAGTTCAATTAACTCGTTGCCGCTAGCGGGGATGTTTTCAATTTGATAGCCAGCTTGCTGCATAGCTTTGAGGATTTCGACACAGCTAGCGGGCGTATCTAAGCCGACGCCGTTGGCTAAGCGGGCGTTGCGAGTGGGGTAATTTGCCAGAATTATGGCGATGCGTCTGTTGGCGGTTGGGGTTTGTTTCATCTTCACCCACTTCGCGGTTAAATCTGCTACAAATTGAATGCGATCGCCCGCTGCTACATAGCCTACTACATCTGTTTCTAATTCGCTGTTCCAAGTCTGTACCGCTTTAAAAGAAACAGCCCTAGTAATGATTTTTCCGTCTACTTCCGGCAATGCTACATTCATCGCCACATCCCGCGGCGAAAGTCCCTGAAGTTCCGTTTCCCACTGTTCCAAACCGCCACCACTGAAGATTGCTTGCAATACGGGAACGTCTAAGGATTTTAAGCTGTTTTGTTCCGGTTCTTGACTGCTGAAACCGGAGACTGCAAAACTTGTGGTGTTGAGCAATAATTGAATTGGTTCTGATTCTTTTGGCTGGAAATATTCCAGCAATTCTATTTGCAAATCTGGTTCCCGCAGAGAAGACACAAAGACGGGAACTGGTACTAAGTTTCGCTCTGCTAGAGCTTGACAAAGTGCATCAATTGGGGCTAAGTTTCCTGATAAATAATGAGCGCGATAAAATAAAATTCCGACTTTAGCTATAGTTTGTAAACCCGGAGATCCCCCCCAGCCCCCCTTAATAAGGGGGGAGCAAGAAGTGGTCAAAGTCCCCCTTATTAAGGGGGATTTAGGGGGATCTGAATCTGATTGAAAAGTTTCAAAACACTCCTCCCCGCGCCCGATCCAATCATAAATTCCGACGCGGGAAACTGTTTGAGGTAGCGGTGGATTGTAAGCAGTTTTCAGGCAAGTATCGGCGGCAAATTTGAGTGCGTTAACAAAGTTTTGGACTCCGCCTTCTGTAAAGTAGCGCCACAGTTGATTGACGGCTGATAGCGATACATTTGAATGGCTGATTAAATCTGGATCGGGACTGTCTTCTCCCGGCATTACAATCAGTGAGGCCTTAGTTTTCTGCACAGTTTCCCGCAGAATTTCTAACCCGTAAGACCAATAAGAACGCCCTCCTAACAGTCTTAAGATTATGACCTCTGCACGTTCTAAAACTTCCTCGGCATAAGTATCAATTGTTAGTTGTTGCTGCAACTGAAGCAGGTTTACTGCGCGCAGTTTGGGGAATTCTGCAGGCATTTTCGATGCTGCAACTGCGAGTGTTTGAATGTCGGTGTCAGCAGCACTAATAAATACTATAGGTGCGGGGGTTTGCTGAATAAAAATTACTCCTTCTGCTTGAGGGTTCCAACCTCCCGGTGTGGCGGCTATTTTGTGCATTAATTTTTTTTATGTTAATAAATAGTGAGAGAAAGTGCGATCGCCTTTACTATAACATGACTTATACATAAATAGAGGCTAGGGCGTGTTTCCCCACCCGGACATTCCCGCCCAACCGAGAGAGGGCGGGCACGGGGGCACCACCCCTACATTCGGGGGGAGAATGAGCGTCAAAGTCCCGGAAATCTCAACTTATAAACTGATAAATAAAACTCCCAAAATCATGATTCCGGCCCCTAATAATCTTTCTTGAATATCTTTTTCCTTAAAAATGAAATGACCGAACAATACACCCATTAACACGCTAGTACGCTTAAGGGCGGTCACTCGCACTACCAAAGTTAATGTCAAAGCTTGCATTTGACAAATCACTCCAAGAGCATTGATAAACCCCATAGCAGCTAGCATTGGTAATTGTTTGAGAATTTGTCGCCCTGGATTTGGGGTTTTGTGAAATAAAACTGGCAGTAGCAAAACACTCATTGTACCAAACAAAGAGAATACCCAAAAAATAGGGTAGGAATTTGTCACTCCTATTTTGTCACAATTTGAGGCAATACTCCATAGAAATGCGACGATTAACATCAATTTTGGTCCGGGTTCATGCAGCAGTGCTTTGAATGGAGCTAAATATCCTTTAGATTTCTCTTTGATATTTAATAAATAAGAGCCTGCTACGATTAGTAAAATGCCAATATAATCAAATAATTGGGGATATTCACCGACCATTAACGGTGAAGTTACCAACATGAATAATGGTGTCAAAGCTACCAGGGGTAGTGTCAGGGATAAATCTGATAATTTGATGGCTTTCATGTAGAGAATGGCTGTGACAGCGTTGATGCTACCTCCGATTAATAGGGCAAGCCAAAATTGAGAGTTTAATGCCGGAATTCCTGTATAAAGTACCCAGGGAATCAAAAAGATGACTGAAAAAAATGAGAAAGACCAAGCGACAACATATTCGTCACTTTTTTGGAGGTTTTGTTTGCCCAAAACGTCTTTGACGGCTTCAAAGAAAGCGGTCAAGATTCCTAAAATTAACCAAGTCACCCTAAGTATGCCCTCCTAACTCGATCGTCGTTTAGCAAATCTGATGCCAGGCCTGTGAGAGTAATGTTACCAGCTTCTAGCACGTAACCCCGATCGGCAATTTGCAGTGCTAAACTGGCGTTTTGTTCCACTAAAAGGATTGTAACGCCCGTGGATCGCAAGTTTTGAATGATGGCAAAAATTTCTTTGACGATCGCGGGTGCTAAGCCTAAACTAGGTTCGTCTAATAATAACAGTTTCGGGCGCGACATCAGAGCACGGGCGATCGCCAGCATTTGCTGTTCCCCACCGCTGAGGGTTCCTGCTAGCTGGCGGCGCCTTTCTGCTAAGCGCGGAAATATCTCAAATTGGCGCTCTAAATCAGCTTTTACGGCCACCGAGTCCGATCGAATATAGGCCCCTAATTCTAAGTTAGTCAACACCGTTTGCTGCGCCAAAACCCGCCGCCCTTCGGGACTGTGGGCGATTCCCAATTTCACAACTTCGTGAGGGAGGCGGCGGGTAATGTCGCGCCCGTTATAAATAATTTGTCCTTGTCGCAAATTAACTATTTTAGAAATAGCTCTCAAGGTGGTACTTTTACCCGCACCGTTGGCGCCGATGAGACTGACAACCTCGCCCGCATTTATCGTGAGATTAATATTTTGTAGGGCTTGAATGCCACCATAATTTACAGAAAGGTTTTTGAGTTCTAAGAGAATGTTTTGGGTTTTTTCTGGCGGGGTGTCGTGCATTTTGTGTGACTTTGAGGTAGATTCCGATTTACCGTTGGGTGGGGGCAGGTTTATGAAATTATTGGTCTTAGGCAATTATTGTTGGTGAAACCCGCCCCTACAGAATGCGTGAGAATGGTGCAAGATGTGAGTTTACTCGTTCCCGGGCTCTGCCTGGGAACGCATATCGAGAGGCTCTGCCTCGATTGCCTGGGAACGCATATCGAGAGGCTCTGCCTCAATTTTTCCTGTTACCCAACGAAGCAGACCCTCTAGATACTGGAAGTTAAAATTTCTAATTTTCATCTCCCAAATAAGCTTCAATCACAGCCGGATCCTTCCTCACAATAGCCGGCTCGCCCAAGGCAATAAGCTGACCGAAATGCAATACAGCAATTCGATCGCACAATCCCATAACGAGCGGTACATTATGCTCGATCAATATTACAGTTAAATTGAATTGTTGGCGCACTTCGCGGATAAATTCGCTTAATTTGTGCTTTTCATTGGGATTCATCCCCGCCGCTGGTTCATCTAACAGCAATATTTGCGGTTCTAGGGCTAAAGCGCGGGCAATTTCTAAGCGCCTCTGGTCGCCGTAGGGCAAGTTTTTCGCTTGTTCGCCCGCCCGATCGCCCAATCCGACTAAATCCAACAATTCTAAGGCTTTCCGCTGGGTTTTGCGTTCCATTGCGTTAGAGGCCCGCAAGCCGAAAATCCCCGCCAGCAGCGATAAAGCTGGATTGCCCGATCGACTGTGGATGTGTCGGGCGATCGCCACATTTTCCACAGCAGAAAGTTCCCCAAACAACCGAATATTTTGAAATGTTCGGGCAATACCTTTATTAGCAATTTGATAAGGTCGCAGTTTAGAAATATTTTCGTTTTGATAAATCAGATTGCCACTAGAGGCAGGTATCAGTCCAGTCATAACATTAAATAGAGTGGTCTTGCCCGCGCCGTTAGGGCCGATCAATCCAAAAATTTCGTGTTTTTGAACTGTAAAAGATACATCGTTTACAGCAATTAAACCGCCAAAGCGGCGAGTTAATCCTTTGGCTGCTAAAACAGGATTGCTGGTTGAGAGGGTAAGGGGTTCGGAAATCATAAAGAAATGATAGAATATAAGATATCTAATTATGCCTCAAATTATGGATGCTCAAAAACTCTTAGAACGAATCACAGTAAATCCCAAGATATTTAACGGAAAACCGATTATTCGGGGTCGCCGTCTTGCAGTTGAGCATATTCTAGGAATGTTAGCCGCAGGCGACACTCCTGAAACGATTCTAGAAGGCTATCCCTGGCTAGAAAGAGAAGATATTCAGGCTTGTCTAGTTTATGCTCACCGACTGGTTAGTCACGAGCGTATCGAACCTCTCTTGGCGGAAGCTGGCCAATGAAAATTCTTTTGGATACTTGTGTTTGGGGCGGCTCCCGCCAACAACTCGAAATCGCTGGACATGATGCAATATGGACGGGAGATTGGCCTGAAGATCCGGGCGACGAAGAGATTCTTTCTCATGCATATAATGAGGGTCGTATTCTAGTAACATTAGACAAAGATTTTGGCGAACTTGCAATAGTCCGAGGCGTACCTCACTGCGGGATTATCCGTTTAGTTAATCTAGCGGCGAGACAGCAAGCAGAAGTTTGCTTGCAGGCGATCGCACTTCACGGACAAGAACTCCAGTCAGGTGCTATTATCACTGCGGAATTAGGTCGATTGAGAATCCGAAATCCGGGATAATGAGGATAGACCCATGCGAGAAATCCGATGCAATACCTGCGGTAGCAACCGCTATGAGGAACGTAAAATCAATTGCCATTACGGTCATCAAGGTAAATACTTGCTAGTTCCTAACACGCCTGTAGAGATTTGTCTTGAGTGTGGCATGATTTATTATGATGCAGCAGTTATTAAAGAAATTGAGCGCCGTTTCTTTGCTATTCACCAGCAGAATGAAATGCCGGATTCATAGATTGAAATTCCCAGCAAGAGTTACACGTAAAGAATGGTTTTTTAAGGGAAGAACTAGAATCTTCTTAAAGTCCCCCCTTTTAAGCAGTATTTAGGGCGATCGATTTCACCACAGACAAGCACCAATTTAGAGCGCCCGGACTCGGGAACCAATTTGATTAGAATGTAGATACAATTATTCAAATGGCTGAGACGGCTCATCAAATATCAGGATTCTGGCTCATGACAAAGCACTACCGACAAAGATTAGTTGCCGTAATTGCCCTCTCGTTTCTATCTTTCACATCGCCTTTGCTGTTGACTCGCAATGCTCGGGCTGAAAACCTCAGCGCGCCCACAGCTAGTTCTCAAGAGATTACCTCCTTAATCAAGAAGTTAAAGAGTAACGATGAAAGGGAACTTGATGCAGCTATTGAGAAGTTACGAAAAATAGGTAAACCAGCCATTCCGGCTTTGATAAAAGCTTTGCAGGATCAGACTTTGCAAGTCCGCCGGAGTGCTGCCTACGTTCTGAGACGAATGGGCCCCCCTGCTATTCCTGCCCTTGCTAAAGCCTTGAAAAACTCAGATGCAAATGTGCGTAGGGATGCAGCCTATGCTTTGGGGAAAATGGGTGCAGAAGCTAAAACTGCTGTGCCACACCTAGTTCCCCTGCTTAAAGACTCAGATGCAAAGGTGCGTAGCAATGCAGCCTATGCTTTGGAGAAAATCGGTGCAAAAGCTAAAACTGCTGTGCCCCAGGTAGTTCGCCTGCTTAAAGACTCAGATGCAAATGTGCGTAGTAGTGCAGCCTCTGCTTTGGAAAGAATCGGTGCAGAAGCTAAAACTGCTGTGCCACAGCTAGTTCCCCTGCTTAAAGACTCAAATGCAAATGTGCGTAGTAGTGCAGCCTCTGCTTTGGGAAGAATCGGTGCAGAAGCTAAAACTGCACTGCCACAGCTAGTTCCCCTGCTTAAAGACTCAGATGCAAATGTACGCGACAGTGCAGCCTTTGCTTTGGGGAGAATGGGTGCAGAAGCTAAAACTGCACTGCCACAGCTAGTTCCCCTGCTTCAAGACTCAAATGCAAATGTGCGTAGCAGTGCAGCCTCTGCTTTGGGGAAAATGGGTGCAGAAGCTAAAACTGCACTGCCACAGCTAGTTCCCCTGCTTCAAGACTCAAATGCAAAGGTGTGTAGCGATGCAGCCTCTGCTTTGGAGAAAATCGGTGCAGAAGCTAAAACTGCTGTGCCGCAGCTACTTCCCCTGCTTAAAGACTCTGAGGCAAATGTGCGTGGTCGTGCAGCCTCTACTTTGGAGAGAATCGGTTTTAGCCTTCAACAAAAGGCAAAGACGCTAACTTCGCAGGAGTTAAATCAGGCTGTATCCAACTTAGAATCAGCCTTGAAAACTTTGGCAGAACCTAAAGCTGATTTCTCAGAACAAACGATCGCAAATCTCCGCGTATACATCAATGTTCTCAAAGCCGAACAAAAAGAGCGCCTATTCGTAAAATCCATCATCCAAAATCCCTACATCTGGGGAACGGGAATTTACTTATTTTTACTCTTCGGAACCTTTGCCATCCGCCCATTGTGGCTGCTAAAAATTTACGAAACATTAAAACCGATCGGCTTCAAAATACCAGTTCTCGGCACGGATGTATCCCTCGGCAACTTGATATTTTTCAAATACCATCCCAGAGTTCTCGATGCTTGGGTGGCAGCACACGTCCAAGCCACGCGAGACGAATTTCAGAAGCGGGAAACAGTGCGCGATCGCCAAGTTCTCGTCCCCGTCCCCGTCATCCTCGACAACAACACAATTGCCACCCTCAAAGGCAAAGATTTGCAGCCCACATTTGCTCAAAAGCGCGGCTGTTTGTTGATTTGGGAAGAAGGGGGAGCCGGAAAAACCAGTTTAGCTTGTCTGATTGGCAAATGGGCGATGTCCGATAATCCTGAAGAACGGATTTGCGATCGTCGAATGCTGCCAGTTCTCATCGAATCAGAACTAAACATGAAAGTAGCAGAAGGCAAACAGCCATTCCTCGAAGCAATTCGCGGTCAATTGCAAGATTTAACCGACACTGCTGAGCCGATTTCTGAAGAATTATTAGAACAGTTGCTCAAACAGCGGCGTATCCTAGTCATCGTCGATCACTTCTCAGAAATGAGCGAACAGACACAAACAGCAATTAGACCGGAAATGCCAGATTTTCCGGTTAATGCTTTGCTCGTAACTTCGCGGCTGGAAGAACGTTTAGGTGGAGTCACCAAGACTGCAATCAAACCCCTCCGCATTGCCGGGAATGTACTGTCATCGTTCATGGAAAGCTATCTCAGCCAACGAAAAAAGCGCCACTTATTCAGCGGCACAGAATTTTTAGATGCTTGTGCCCAACTATCAAGAATAGCCGAGTATAGAAACATCACAGTTTTGCTAGCAAAACTCTATGCCGACCAAATCATTGCCAAGAAAGAAGGCACAACCGACGGCAATTTACCGGATAATATTTCCGAGTTAATGCTGCACTACTTAAACCAACTCAATCGTAGCGTAACAGAGAATAAATTGAGCGATTCCACCGTCCACAAAAATGCTAAAATCCTAGCTTGGGAATGCCTGAAGCCAACCTATCGACCCGCAGCGGCTAACCGTCAAAATGTGATATATGCTTTGGGTGAAGAGAATGCAGAATCGAGGCTCAAGTATTTAGAAGACAAACTCAGAATCATCCAAACAAAAGGTGTAGCCCACGACCAAATCCACTTTGCTTTAGATCCGGTAGCCGAGTATTTAGCTGCGTTGCATTTGCTAGATATTAACGGCAAAAATGAGAGTAAATGGCAAGAATTTTTGCAGGTAGCAGACTCCCAAAATCCACCAGAAGCCATCAAAGATTTTCTGTTAGCAGTAAAAGATTGCTATCTTGATAAAATTCCCGGTGCAAAAGATACTGACTTTCTGCCGAACGAAATCAACTCGCGCTATAATATTACAACTGCCGTGCCGCCTCAATCTCCTCAAGCCGTCTCGCCTGGGTAATCTTATGACGATGTACGTACCGGATTCGCAGCCTTCCCAAACAAAAGTCCTCCCTACGATGTATGATTTACCCAGTGAAGACCCGGAGGAACCCGGTTTGCCTGACGAATTCCACGAGTTTCAACCCGAACTGCTGCGTCTAACCTGCCGCCCCCCAAATCATCCACCCGAACAAATATTTATAGGGACAGACATCAATCTCTACTACGATTCTCACCATTTCAATTGGTACAAAAGACCTGATTGGTTTGTCGTCTTGGGGGTTCCGAGATTCTATGGAGGTGACGAATTGCGCCTCAGCTACGTGATGTGGCAAGAAAATGTCAGTCCTCTGGTAGTAGTAGAACTTCTGTCACCGGGAACGGAAGATGAGGATTTAGGAATTACAGAAGAAGCACGAAATAAACCCCCTACTAAGTGGCGAGTTTACGAACAGATTTTGCAGATTCCTTACTACTTTGTTTTTAGTCGGTACAACAATCAACTGAGAGTATTTCGCTTGATTGGCAATCTTTACCGCGAACAAGTTTTAACCGAGTCGCGCTTCTGGATACCGGAATTAGAATTAGGTATAGGTTTGTGGGAAGGTTGTTATCAAGGTTGTTCTAGGTTGTGGCTGCGTTGGTACGATGTCAGTGGCGATTGGGTTCTGACTCCAGAGGAGTTTCAAAGACAGCGAGCTGAATTAGAAAGTCAGCGAGCTGAATTAGAAAGTCAGCGAGCCGAATTAGAAAGTCAGCGAGCAAATCGATTGGCCGATCGCCTCAGAGAAATGGGCATTAATCCAGATGAGCTGTAAAATTAAGTAGCAGCATGAAATGGTGCAAGCTGCAAGCGCTGTCCATAAATATTTATTAACTAAATATAACTTATGCCAGAATCTACCTCACTGCGCGATCGCTACTTAGCCCTAATCGACAAAATTGTCGAAATCACCCTCAAAGGTCAAATTCGCTCTAAAGAACAAGTCTATCAAATGCTGGTGCAAGACATTAGCACCGGTACCGGCGAAATCTTTGAACGCTGTTTCGGCGAACGCCTTGATGCCGCCGAAAATCAACTCAGAAATGAAAAAGACGAAATTAAACAAGCAAAGGCAAATCGTACCCTCAGAGCTCTCAAAACCATCCAAGGAGAATGGGAACGCTGGCAGAAAGATAACCGCGTCGATCGCGAAATTGCCTCCTCAATCCAACAAATCCTTACCGCCGAATCTAACAGCCGTCTCCTGGCATTATTGCAAGTAATCGATCCGAATAAAGAACATCCCCTGACTCTGGCTCAATTGCAGCAATTGGCAAAATCCCTACACCAACAAATCCTGCAAACTGCCAATCCCGAAACCGAGCGAGATTTGCAGCAAATCACCGCTGGTATTGCCAAAGGTTTAGAATCTTGGCAGCGGTTGGAACCAGAACTCGTGGGCTGGATTTATCAGCCGCAGCAGCTAGGATTTTCCGGTAGTCCAGAACTAAATGGGCCTTGGGCTTTTTGGGCAAAAAAAGTTAACAGTCCCTTTCCCCAGGCTCTCTTGAATACGATTGCCCTCGGCGAATCGGTAGTTCAATTCGCAGCCAAGCAATCGAATTTAGAGTTAGGCGGATTGGTGGAATTAGCGATTATCTTGCAGTGCTTGCAGCGGGCGTTGGCGATATGGTTTGACAAGCAAGTTTATGATTCCCAAGTGTCCACAAAAGCTTCAATTTCTACTTACATTACTTTTGCTGTAATTTGGAGTCAGCTAGCTAGTGGGTTTAATAATTCTACCAAGAGCGGGGAACAGTTGGCAAATGCTTGTTTTCAAGTAACTTTGCAAATTTTGCGCGCTTTTTCTCAGCGGGAATATTTTCCGCTTTACGGCGGGATTTTTGCTTCCTTTGATGGTAAAGCTCTGCGTCATACTTTGGATTATTTAGATGAACCGCTGCGGCGAGTTGAAGGCACTCAAGCGAAAGCTCGGATTCTGACGCTTTTGGGTTATTCGATGCAGGCGGCTGGGGCCTACGAGCGATCGCTCTTGCTGCACAAGCAAGCGCTGGAAATTGCCCGCATGGAAGGAGACAAAGCTTGCGAAGTTGCCAATCTCAATCACATCAGCCGCAACTATGTTGCTCAAAAAAATTATCAGGAAGCGATTAATTACAGCCAGCGGGCTTTAATTATGGCACGACAAACGGGACAGCGACAAGGCGAGGCAAATGCCCTGGCTAATTTGGGTTACAGCGAAGTGTTTCAAGCGCGGCAGTTGGAGGAGGTGGAACCGGAGGTTTATGAGAGTGCGATCGGTTATTTGGAACAAGGTTTGTTGCTATCGGAAAGATTGGGCGATCGCCAAAGTCAAGCTTTTTGTTCCAGCAGTCTCGGTATCGCTAAAATTGCCCTGGAAAATGCTGAAGCTGCGATCGAATATTTGATAAAAGGTTGGCAAGCTGCCCAATTTTCGGGCGACTTATATTTGCAAGGTCTGAATTTGGCTTATTTGGCTCAAGCTTATTACAGAATCAACGCACTAGAACAAGCGATATTCGCTGGCAGTTTGGGGATGTATACTTTGGAGCAAATAGGGGCGGCGGAGTGGCGCCAATCGGCTGGTTTGCTGACTATTTTGCGGGGTCAAATGGGGGCGGAAGCTTTTAAAGAATCTTTGGCGAAAAGTCGAGCGAATATCATTCCGGCGATCGGTGTTGACGGCTACGATTACATCCCGGAATTGTTGGAAAAATACCAGCAATCTATTTAACTTTTTGTGGAACAGGCATCTTGCCTGTTGCTGACAGAGGTTTAAGGTGTAAGTTCTAACTCACCGAAAATCACCATTATCAATCAGTCTGTCATGGGCGGGCAGGATGCCCACCCCACAAGAAAATTTAATTTTTGTGGAACAGGCATCTTGCCTGTTCTGATGTTTTTTGATGCACCCCAACCTCCGAATAATTAATGCTCAACTATCACCGGCGTTCCAACTGCGAAAATCACCATTAGACCTCTTGCAAAAATAAATCGGACGGGCAAGATGCCCATCCCACAAGAAAAAATAACTCTTGTGGGATGGGCCGAAGAGCCCGTCCCATCAATTGAGGAAAAAGATTTTTGCAAGAGGTCTAATGTTGATGTTTCTATCTTAGATGTAGTCACTCGACGGCGGAGTTATGGATTTGAACCGATCCAAGCTGATATGGTTGCCGAGCAACAGGAAATTGCCGATACTTTTTTTGAACTTGGTTTAATTCCCAAGCAGCTCAAAGTTGAAGAAGTAGTTTGGAAACCAGGTAATTAAAAATCCCCGCTTGTGGGTAAGTGTTGGAGACAGAGGCAGCGATATCTTTTCATAGCTCCGAGGTCTTAAAAATAAATACCTTCCTAAGCTGTCGCGCATTTAAATTGTATATTCAGGGCGGGCGGGACGCCCACCCCACAAGACTTTAATTTTTTTTTGACATACAATTCAAATGCAGAATATAGCAATCCTAAATCATTTGTGAATTTCTTACTCCCTCCCCAAGGCATCGGGGAGGATTGGGGTGGGGTAAAAATTTTACGACTCCTGCAAGGATTGCTATAGCTTATTCTATTTGATGCTGATAGGGTTCCTAAAATGCTGACTTCCGATCCTATAACAACGATCGCGATCGTCGGTGCTGGCTTTAGTGGTTGTCTCGTAGCGGTTCACCTGTTGAAAACAGCCAACCGACCCCTGGTGATCGAGCTGATCGATCGCAGTCACGAGATTGGCCCTGGAGTTGCATACAGCACCCATGACACCAGTCATTTGCTGAATGTATCTGCAGGCAAGATGAGTGCCTTTTCCGACGATGCCGGTCATCTGCTGCGCTGGCTGCACAATAAGTAGTCAGACAGAATTAATTACACAAATACATAGTATAATGATATTCCAGGCAAAATTATGAGTTAATTACAGTTTCATATGATGTTTATCAGAGAAATAAATCCTCTTTCGTCTAAATTGCTCGACTCGAATTC
>NZ_JANMZH010000250.1:0-2708 GCF_031383065.1 Microcoleus sp. OTE_8_concoct_300
ATTCGTGTGGCATTGTTTCTGGGTCTAGCATTACGTGACCCGTTTGCATTTATTTCTGAGGTGTAACTGCTAAGGATCGCGAATTAAATAACTTACAATTTTAATTGTTATTGTGGGATGGGCGTCCCGCCCGTCCAAAAAGGACGGGCGGGACGCCCATCCCACAATAACAATTAAAATTGTAAGTTATTTAATTCGCGATCCTTAGCAGTTACACCTCAGAAATAAATGCAAACGGGTCACGTAATGCTAGACCCAGAAACAATGCCACACGAATTCGCGATCGCAAATTCGAGGGTGAAAGAAATTACGAATACCAAGGCCTGAAACCCGCATTGTATCCTCGGCGCTCTCAAACTGTCCCGAGTATTGATTTAGGTGTATGTAGACTAACCTACTTTAGGAGTTTCCCATGAAATTTAGTTCCCTGTCGATGGCGATCGGCTGTTCGAGTCTAGTTGCTCTGGGGCTATCGCAATCCCCCTCAATCGCTGCAACTGTAACCGTGCACTTTCCTCGGATGCCGAAGAGTGGCCAAAACTTCGAGCACACCCACACTGTCAGACGTTCTACCAGCAATCCTCTGCCGGATGTGGGTGCTCTCCAGAACTTATTTCAGGGGCCAACCCGTACCGAAATTGCTAATGCACCGGGTCTAGAGAAGGCGCTACCGCTGCTCCCGAGCAATGCCTGCAACGGTCAACCTCTACCTCCTGGAGCCATCAATGCAGGTCGCTTTCTCATCAAACGCCAAATCAGAGGCAGTAACATTGCCTACAAAATTCACATCTGCAAACCTTTTATTACTGGTGGAGTTGGAAGTACCGCGATTCTAGAAACCTCTATTAGAAAGACTCTTTGGGCAAATCTCAAGTACGTCTCCGGCGTGAAAAACATTACCCAAATCGATGTCGCTCAACCTAATAATCAGTGCCTTGGTGGTAGTGGAGCTACCTGCTGGCCGTAACATCTGCGCTCAAACCAAATTCATTTATCTAAATTAAGAAACATACTATGAAACCGATCGTTTCTATTTTAGGCACGATCGCTGCGATCGCCCTTTTCCCCCACATTGCCCAAGCCAGCGCCTACACAACCAGCAATCGCAGCACCTCTATTCATATTAGTGAACTTCCTGGTCGCAGTGGCTCTGCTATTGGCACTGGCTACTACTCTACATCCGTAGGCGGCAGGGAGTGGGGAGGGAACTTCCAGGCGACTAGCGTCACCAGCAGTGGTGGCATCAGAACCTATACTGGAACATTCACCGACCAGCGTTCCGGGCCCGGTGCAACGCAACAATGTAAGGGCCAACTGAAACTACAACGTCCGGTTTCTAACTCCGGTCCGGCGCGCCTGAGGGCCACTTGGACGATTACTGGTGGGGTCAACTGCCCCTCTGCCGTGGGTTCAATCTTAAAGCTCAATCTGACCGAAGCCGTCCCAGTCGCCAATAGCAGCGGCAATTTCCTGGCCAGCAATGCCAATACCATTCAGTCTGAAACCGCAGGCAACGCCACTTGGCCCCTTTGGGTTGTAACCGACCCAACGAGGCTCAATTGTCGCGCCACTGCCCCTAGTGGCACTGTCGTTACGACCTTCCCCAAAGGCAGCACCGTTGATGTCGGTTATCTGGGCCTCAACAGCTTCATCACCGCTGGGGGCGCTTCCTGGCTGCGGGTGCCCAGCAAAAACTGCTTCATCCGCGCCAACAGCCAATACATAAAGCCCAAACTGATGCCCTTCTAACGAACATCTAGCCGCTTATTTTAATCTCTAATTTTTGCTTGGCTAGAGAGGGTGTAGGGGCAAACAAGGGTGATAGATCGCCCTTGTTTGCCCCTATTTTTTCGCTTATTCTACAGTTTGATACACAGGCCGACATCCAGACAATAACGAGTGCAAATTGACGACATTTCCGATGACCGCGATCGCAGGTGCTGCAAATCCGGTCGCCTCAACTTGCTCTACAATTGTATCCAAAGTCCCGATCGATTCTTCTTCGGCCGCGTTCCCCAGCGCACCAATGCTATGGGCGTTTCTGCACTCAATTGGGCTTACGAAGTTCGGATTATTCCGCTTCCGGAGATTTATTCCCTGTTTCCAGTTGGGAACATTACCGACCGCTTGCCAGGGCGCTTCAAATCTGTGCCATACCGCCATCGACAAACAGCTCGATGCCGTTGACAAAGCTGCTGTCGTCACAAGCGAGAAAGACAACCGCTTTGGCAATCTCATCGGGCGTCCCTACTCTTCCCAGGGGGATATTTTTGGCTTGGTTATCCACGAATCCCTGCACCTGCTCATCACTCAGTCCCAGGAGATTGTAAGCAGGAGTAGGAACAACGCCAGGACTAATGGCGTTAACCCGGATTTTGCGCTCTTTGAGGTCGAGAATCCAATTACGGGCAAACGATCGCACGGCGGCTTTGGTAGCACTGTAAACACTGAAGGCTGGGTTGCCTACCGTAGTATTCTGAGAGGCGTTCAGGATGATGGAAGCGCCCTCAGGTAACAGAGGCAGTGCCTTCTGCACGGTGAACAGCAGACCTTTGACGTTAGTGTTAAACGTTTTGTCAAAGTGTTCTTCGGTGATTGCTCCGAGTGGGGCGAAGTCTGCAACGCCAGCATTGGCAAAGACGACATCGAGGTGTCCTTGCTCTTGCTCGATAGTGGCGAACAGCCGATCGAGGTCTGCCAGATTAGAG
>NZ_JANMZH010000257.1:0-1362 GCF_031383065.1 Microcoleus sp. OTE_8_concoct_300
TATCCAGATATCCGCAGGGAGGTGTAACTTTCATCTATCCAGTAAACTTTCTTTCCTAGGTTGGCGAAGCGAAAGAATATGCCGAGGACTAATACAACTATAATTAAAAATCGTAGCCACTTGTCAAGTGAAGGGTTGTGATAATTTAGTTGCTCGCCATTTTTCGGTAATTTCATTTTAAACAAACTTCCCTGCACTTGCCATATAAAACATCATTTTTTGACTTTTTTGACTATTTTTCCTAGAATCATTCCGTTATTTTGAGCATAGATTGTTTGTATTTTATATTGATTCCTTTTGGCAATTTGTGTCTTTAATTCTTGAGAAATACTGTACAAAAATATATCGGTAAAATTTTCAGGTATTTCAACATTTTTAGGTGACATTAGTAATAATTTAGCTTTGGCATCGATTTGGTTACTCATACCGAGTAAATTGCCGATTTTATTTACATTATACACCCACAAGTCTGTGATGAGTAATGGCCGAGAAGCTGAGTTGATTGTGCGGGCGATCGGGGCATTAATATAAGAGGGGCCTTTATTCTCCCAAGAGTCTGCTGGCAAATAGATGCAGCCGGATATAATTCCAATTGAGAGCAAAGCAGCCAGAGCCAGCCTCCACAGCTTTTGCAACTGCATTGTAACTTGAGGAGATGTCATTTTTACAGCCAAAAAATAGGCAACAGCTATCTGCATTCCTAAATAACAGGGAATCAGGTAGCGGCTGTAGATCGATCGCCTTCCGCCCAAGATTAAGTCCGCTGGCAGGAAAATGGCTAATGTCACGAACGTTAATGTCATAACAAACAACCAAACACGTCTTTCTGTCTGACTCAGCAGCAAATAAAAAGAAGAGCAGACAATTATTAAAATCATTAAAATAACTGGGATACTCAATAGGAAATATAATCGCGGTAAATCCGAGTACAATCCCACATCAAAAAATTGCCTAATAATGTTGAGCACCGACTGTTTAACTAAGTGTGAAAGGGGAATTTTAAAAGACTGCCATGCTGTTCTTTGACTGGCACTTTGCGAATTTATAAATAAAAGTACAATCCAAGGAGAGAAGGCAATAAATCCTGCACTCGCTGCTATAAAATAGCCAATTACAGTCTTATTAAACCGCAGATTTTCCGAGATAGCTACATAGATTCCATGCCCTAGAGCCACCAGTGCAAATAATAGGTGAGAATAAAATCCCAGCGCTACTGTTGCTGCATAAATTGCCCAACTGCTGTTAGTTTTTAGCCGCATTCCCCGCAGCAAAGCAGCCCCAGACAGCAAAATCATTAATACAAACAAGCTGTAAGGTCGAGCTTCTTGAGCGTAAACTATTTGAAAAGGCGATACAGCTAGT
>NZ_JANMZH010000268.1:0-23533 GCF_031383065.1 Microcoleus sp. OTE_8_concoct_300
TATCCAGATATCCGCAGGGAGGTGTAACTTTCATCTATCCAGTAAACTTTCTTTCCTAGGTTGGCGAAGCGAAAGAATATGCCGAGGACTAATACAACTATAATTAAAAATCGTAGCCACTTGTCAAGTGAAGGGTTGTGAGAATTTAGTCGCTCGCCATTTTTCGGTAATTCCATTTTAAACAAACTCCCCTGCGGTTGCCATATAAAACATCATTTTTTGACTCTTTTTCCTAGAATCATTTCGTAATTTTTAGCATAGCATAGATTGTTGGTATTTTATATTGATTCCTTTTGGCAATTTGTGTCTTTAATTCTTGAGAAAGACTGTACAAAAATATATCAGTAAATTTTCCAGGTATTTCAACATTTTTAGGTGACCTTAGTAATAATTTAGCTTGGGCATCGATTTGGTGACTCATACCGAGTAAATTGCCTATCGTATCTACACTAGACTCTGGAAACTCTGTTATGATTAATGGCTTAGAAGCTGAGTTGACTGTGCGGGCGATCGGGATGTTAATATAAAATATGACCGTCACCCAACTCTTGAATAAATTCAGATTCTGTATAACCGGAAATCCGCTGAGAAGTGTAACCTTCGTCTATCAAGTAAACTTTATTTTCGAGGGCGAAACCCAAAAAAATACCCATGACTAATATAACTATGATTTAAAATCTCACCCATTTGCCAAGTGAAGGATTGTGAGAATTTAGTCGCTTACCATTTTTTGTAGATTCTCTTTTAAGTAAATTAACTTAAAACAAAAGAATAACAGCTGCCCGACTTCTTTGAAGCATGATAGCATATACCCGACTTCTTTAAGAAGTCGGGTATCAAATCTTAATCAAACGAATTTGAGATTAATCATCTACTCCTTCAATCGGCGCAAAACCTTGCCGCTGAATATTTTCGGTTATGGTTCGGGGTTCGAGGAATTGCAGCAAATAATCCGGGCCGCCAGCTTTAGAACCAACTCCCGAAAGTTTGAATCCTCCGAAAGGTTGGCGCGATACCACAGCGCCGGTGATTCCGCGATTGATGTACAGGTTTCCGACTTCAAAATCGGATGCGGCTCGATCGATATGCGAAGGCGTGCGAGAATACAATCCGCCGGTTAAAGCAAAATTCGTGCCGTTAGCAATAGCAATCGCTTCGCTGAAATTCTTTGCCCGAATCACCGACAAAACCGGGCCGAAAATTTCTTCTTGGGCGATAGTTGCTGTGGGCGATACTTCCGTAACAATGACTGGGCCGACAAAATAACCGGTTTCCGGTGCCGGCATTTCTAAAGCTATTTTAGCTTCGGCGCGGCCTGTTTCGATGTATTCGCGGATGCGCGACTGGGCATTTGCATCGATCACAGGGCCGACTTGAGTGCCGGGATTTTCTGCTGCGCCGACATTGAGCGATCGCGTCGCTTCTACCAATCTTGCCACAAAATTATCGTACACCGATTCGACCACAATTACTCGCGAACAAGCGGAACATTTTTGGCCACTGTATCCAAATGCCGAATAAACTACGCCTGCAACTGCTTGGTCTAAATCCGCACTTTCATCGACAATAATGGCATTCTTGCCGCCCATTTCAGCAATTACTCGTTTCAGGTGTTTTTGCCCCGGCTGCAAAATCGCAGCATCGGCATAAATTTGACAGCCAACTTCCTGAGAACCGGTGAAAGTAATCATGTGAACGTCAGGATGTTTCACCATGTAAGCGCCGACGGTTGAACCTTTGCAAGGCACGTATTGAAATACGCCTTTGGGGATTCCGGCTTCTAGCAAAATTTCTGTGATTTTTGCTGCAATTACTGAGGAAACTTCCGCAGGTTTGAGTAAAGTACAATTTCCAGCAACTAGGGAGGCAACTGTCATGCCGACGGGAATGGCGAGGGGGAAATTCCAAGGCGAAATGATTAAAGAAATGCCGCGGGGCTGATAGGTGTAGCGGTTGGTTTCTCCGGCTACGTCGTAATTTTTACCTTGTTCCAACCGTTCCATTTCGTCGGCGTAGTAGCGGCAAAAATCAATAGCTTCGGAAACTTCGGCATCGCATTCTCTGACTGGTTTGCCGACTTCAAACACCATCCAAGCTGATAGTTCGTGCCGCCGCTGTTCCATCAATTCGGCGGCTTTGCGGAGGACGCCGGCGCGCTGTCGGACGGGGGTTTTTCGCCAACTGGTGGAGGCTTCTTTTGCTGCTTCAAGGGCTTGTTTGGCCTGTTCTTCGGAAAGCAATCCGAGGGTGCCGACTACTTCTGTGGGATTGGAAGGGTTGAGTGAGTTAACTGTTGCTTGAGTATTTTGGTATTCGCCATTGATTAGCGGTAAATAGGTTTTGCCTAAGTTGGCGCGCACTGATTTGATGGCTGTTTCTGCTTGTTGCCGCAATTTGGTATTGGCGTAGTCGGTATCGGCAACGTTGGGAAATACTTTGCTGTAAACTAGCTGGTCATTGCCACTAGCAACTGGTGCGGCTAATAATTGTTCGATCGGCATTTCTTCGGAACTTTGCCGGATGAAAGAACTGTTGGCGGTATTTTCCAGCAAACGGCGGATCAAATAAGCCATTCCCGGCAGCAAATCGCCGTAGGGGCAGTAGACTCGGACGCGATAACCCCGATCGACCAAAAGCTTAGCCAATTTGTCGCCCATGCCATACAGCACTTGCATTTCAAAGCGGCGGCGCGGTATATTGAGAGTTTCGGCAATGGCGATCGCCCTCGCTTGCGATCGCACATTATGACTGCCAATAGCTGCATACAAATATTCGTGATTTTCTAACAGCAACTGCGTCATCTGCTCGAAATTGGCATCGGTAGCAACTTTGTCATTGTAGACCGGCTGTGGCCAATCTTTCTGCATCGCTTTGATAGTTTCCTGATCCCAGTAAGCGCCTTTTACCAGCCGCACTGTTACCGGATTTCCGCGTTTTTTTGCCCAGGAAATCAGGTTTTTTAAATCTTGGGCACTGTCGCGCAAATATGCTTGCAATGTAATTCCGATATCCGTGCGACTGCGAAACTCTTCCTCTAACAATAAGTCTTTGAGAATGGTCAGAGTTAAACTTTTGTAAGCATACTGTTCCATATCGAAATGAACAGCAGATCCCAACTCCTTCGCGCGGCGCAGTAACAGGCGAATTCTCTCGCTTACTTTCTCCTCGCTACCTTTAGCATCCAAAGGGTCAAACTGAGAATAAAAAGCGGTTAACTTTACCGATACTTGCACTCGCGGCAGAGTTTCGCCGTCTGAAGAGTCAATTGCATCTACCTGCGGCCAATTCTTCGCTGCATTGGCGAGTTCAGCCATCAATTCCAAATAGCGGTTAAGATAAATTTGCGCCTCAGTTTCAGTGATGACAGCTTCCCCCAAAAGGTCAACTGTAAAACCCATTTTATCTTTGCGAAGTCGCTCTAAGGTTTTAATTACCTGCTTGATATTTTCCCCAGAAATATACTTGTGCGCCAATGTTTCCACAGCCGGCGCAACCGTCGTCGCCGCCAATTGACCCGGAACCGAATCAGGGCTAGCAAAGTTGAGCAATTTTTTCAATGCTTCGGGCAATTCTACCTCTTGGGCGGTCAGGTATTCTTGCAAGTGGCGGGCAATTTCCGGCCTGCTGCGCAGCGCCGGCAAACAGTCAATAAATCGAAACAACTGCACCCGCAGTCCGGGGCTAGCCATCGCCCAATCCATCAGTTTGTCGTCCCAGCGCATTTGGTCTTGGAGTTGCCCGAAAAAAGAGCGCTTTTTCTCTTGAGTTAGCCGCAGGATTTCTTTGGCAATTTCCTGGGTTTTTGCTTCGTAGATGTTTTCAGATACTTGTGCGATCATTGGTAATAAGTAATTGGTAATTTGTAATTAGCAACAGGGGGGCTTATGTATTTTGTAACTACCCCCTGATACAATTATACTTGCTATTTGACTTCAATTTTAACTTGGTAGTTTGCTTGGCGATCGCCTGAAATTTCAATAGTATAATCGCCGCTACTGGCTAGTTGACCTTGCCACTGACCTGTGCTATCAGCAGTACCTACATTTTCACCGTTAGGAGCAATAATTGCTGCCCTAACTTGACCTTCTTGAACCTTTACTGTCATGCTTTGGCCGCTATTGCACTCCAGTAAGTAGCGCTTGGATATGTTGGCTCGCAAACTATTGCTCAGAGTAGTTCCGGTAGCACCGGCTTCAAAGTTAACTCGCTCGGTTACAGGGGTTTCCACCGCAGCGGGAGTTGAAGTTGGAGAAGGAGAAGACGACGGCGAGGGAGAAGCAAGTTGCGGAACACCAGACACAGAGGGTATTTGAGTGGAACCCGGCGACGGAGGGATTGTGGCGGGGAGTCGAGTTCCAGGTGCTGGGGGAAGTCCGGGCCGGCGGTTGGCGGGCGCTGCTGCGACGGTTGGAGGGCTTTCGGGGAGGGGTACGTCAGCGGGTAGTTTGATTTGAAGGTTGGCTCTTTCCTGATACATTCTCCACGCTAGCAAACTGCCGAGACTAAGGACGGAACCGACTAAGATTCCGCTGAGAAAAACTGCCAAGATTTGCCAAGCTCGGGCTGGTTTTGGTTCGGGGTTCGCAGTTTGAATTGTTGGAGGCGGATCACTTGCAAGTTGAGTTGTTTCCGGCGCGCTATCGGCGGCCATTGGAATTGTTTCGGCTTCGTCGATTGGCGCTGAAATATTTTCGGGGGCGGCAATTTCTGCGGGAGTTTCTGTCGGTGCGGAAGTTGAATCGGCACTGGCAATAGCACTGCGATCGATCTCATCGCTGCTAGGGGAAATTGTTTCCGGTTGCTGAGTCAAAATTTGTTTCTTTTCCTGTTCGTCGCTCATGGGGCTAAATTTATTTTACAAAGACCGCTTTTAGACATTTTACGTTACTGGTGCGATCGCCTGCACTGAAATTATCTAGCATAAGGAAGAAGGCACGACACGGATTTTGACAAGGATACACGGATTAATTATCGAGCGTTAGGCAAAAGTTAGAAGGAAGATTGTTAATCTGCATACAAACCTGTCATGATATTAGTCTATATCGTTCAACTTAATTACTGCTTCAATCTCGTCAGGAAATGCTTCAGCATAAGCCCAGGCATTTTTAAAGTCGCTAGCACTAAGATGCGGATAATCTTCTAAAAGTTGAGCATCAGTTGCACCTAATCGACGAGACTCTACCAATCCCCAAACAGAAATTCTAGTCCCTGCAATCCTGGCATTACCGCCGACTACACCGGGAGTTTTTTCAATTCCCTGCCAGGTGTTGGCTAAACTTTGAGCTAATATCTGTATTGCTTGAGCTTTCTCGGGCGGCGGAGTCAGGGAAAGCAGTTGCGGTTCTAATTCTTTTAGTGTCATAGTTAATCAGGGGTTTGACTGCTAGTAATGTCGTATCCATATTATAGTGATCGATCTTTTTACTGGTAAAAATAAACCACCAGACAAGAAAATGGTACTTTTGTGGAACAGGCATCTTGCCTGTTCATAAAAATGGTACTTTTGTGGAACAGGCATCTTGCCTGTTCATAAAAATGGTGCAAGATATTATTTGTCGCGATCCTCTCTAATTAAAGCCGTACTATCTAGTATCATCCCCAGATTCGCCGGACGAGACTCGCGACGACGGCTGATTTCTGCCAATATTTCTCTTACAGACTTTTTACGTTTTCCTGAGAGGGGTTTTGTCTCTGTTGACAACTCGGCTTCTAAAATGGCGATTGCAAACGCGCTAATCGAGCGGTTTTGAGCTGCGGCTAACTCTTGCAGTCTCGCGTACAATTCCTCTGGTATATTTTCTATTTGCAGGGTAGCCATCTGTTAAATTCCTAGCATAGTTTGGCTAAATATTAGCATAGGGAGGCGGGTTTAGGAGGTATATTGAGATTTACTGTTGGGTGGGGGCGGGTTTACGAGATTGTTCGTTACAGGCGAGTATTGTTGGTGAACCCGCCCCTACAAATTCCTAATTCACGATTCCCGATTCCCGATTCTCCATTCCCGATTCCCAATTAGTAATTATTAGGCAAAGACTGCCAAAAAGTCCGCTCTTCTGGCTTCCTCACAGTATTCGTCGCCGACTGCACGTTTCCTTTCAATTCTTGATAATACCTGTCATCCAGAAAACTCAGGCTGACGCCAGCAGGAAGCAGCAGTTGGCGCAATCTTTCTTGAGTGTAATCTACACCGTCAATCATTGGCCCGCGCGGATTTGAAACTAACAACTTGCCGTTAACTGGCACCGAATTGACCATATTAGGCCACCAAGCATAACCGCTGTAGCCAAACATCACCGGAACTTGAATAATTTGGTCGTCTCCGAGTAAAAACTCTCTTTTCAACTTCTCTACAATCTGGTTGAGTTTCTGATTTTGTAAATTAAGATTGTGTTGAATTAAAGCGCGATTTTTCAAGGCGGCGCTGACTGTTGTTTGAGTGCTCAAACCGCGATTAATCGTAACATCGCCGTAACCTCTTCCCTTCAATTCTTCCAACAGCTTAACTCCGGCTTCTGGACTGGCGATCGCCATTACATATTTTCCGGGGGTTTGAGTGGGAATAAAATTGATAATTTCATCGACTTGGCGAGTCAAAAGCCAAGAAGTATCAATATCCACTGGTGGTCCTTGAATTCTCTGAGCTTGAATAAAATCAAGTACCTCTGGATTAAAACTAGCATTTCCCGAATTCCCGTAATACACTCGACCCATTGGGTGTCCGGGAATCGGCGGCGTCACCTGCAAATTGCCGTATCCGTCAGACCACTGACTTACAGGGTCTTCAGAGCGACGAGTGCCAATTTTAAATACTTTCAAATTCCGGTCTTGAGGTGATTTAGCAGGCTGGTTTTTGTCTGGCTCGCTATTGCTTTTTATGGCTACATTAAATTGGCGTATTTCGGAGTTTTCTGGGAGTTGAACGTAGCCGTTTTTCTGGGTATCTTGCATCCAAGTGCGATCGCCCTGGATAATTTTTACTTGAGCGCCCGTTGGTTCTACTGCTTGTTTTAGTTGGGAGATAAATTCGCTGTTTGCCGAGCCTCGGTCGCTGACATGAACTTCGGTTACTGGTGCTGTATTTGGCGCTATCATCCAAGGACTAACGCCCATTTGGATTGTTGTGGAGGCGATTTGTTGACCGTTGTTTTGGGCAGTTGCTTTGAGATTAACAGTGCCGTTCCAGTTGCGATCGGCAAATTGTTTGGCTTCGACGCCTAAAACAATATTGGTGCTGAAAACTAGAGGTTGAGCACCGGATATATCTACAGGTTGCCAGCCGTCACCCGTCTTCTGGAAAACACTAATGTGAGGGCTGGCAATGCTATCAGCAGTGATAAATAATTGAGAGGTTTTGAAGTTTTCAGACAGTGTTAAGTTAACTTGAGAAAGCATTGCTGCACGGCGGGGAGCTATAACTTTGGTTTGTTGCCAAGTCGGTATCTTGCTGCGATCGTTATTGCGATCGTTAAATAAAATTAGCGCGCCCTTGGACAAAGACCATTGTTCTTTTCCCGCTTCGTCTTGCTCGTTAATTTGACCATCTCTGTTGGTATCTCCCGCAAAGAAAAAGTTCGAGGGGGACGCGGCAGGCGTAACTGGGGCGGGAGTTGGTGTTGCAGTTGATTCAGGAGTTGGTTGAGGAGTTGCTTGCTGATTTCTCTCTAACTCTTGTCTTTCTAGTTCTTTTCTGGCTAATTCTTGCCTTTCTTGTTCTTTCCTGGCTAACTCTTGCCTTTCTTGTTCTTGTTTTTCTTGTTCTTTCCTGGCTAATTCTTGTCTTTCTAGTTCTTTTCTGGCTAATTCTTGTCTTTGGAATTCTTGCCTTTCAAGTTCTTTTCTAGCGAGTTCTTTTTTCTCTTGCTCTTTTCTCTCTATTTCTCGACGAGCTAATTCTTTTTTCTCTTGCTCTTTTCGGGCTCGCTCTCTTATCTCTTCTTCCTCGGCTCTAATTTTTTCAACAGAACGTGCTACTTGCAGTTCATAGGTAGCGACAGTGAGGTTTCCTTGGTATTCGATGGTTTTGTCGATCGCCCCTTCAGCCAAAAAAGAACCGTGAGGAATGAGTCGCAGGGTATTGATAGCAATTTGCCACAGGCGTTGCGACTGTTCCCAAGTAGCAGAAGAAGGATTAGAAGTGCGTCCAATTTCGACTGCTTGGGCGGCTAATTTAGCAGCTTCGTCCCAATTATTTTTGGCGATTTCTTCTCTTTGAATCTGAATTTGAACATTTTGGAGTTGCTGCGTCAGAGTTTGGGATTGCTGGCGGTGGATTGCTGATTTCCAAAGTTCTGCAGGAAACGGGGCGCTGTCGGGAGTTTTCGCAAGGTTATCTAATTGTACTTTGAGGCGATCGCGCAATTTGTAGAGTTCCGGGAGCGATTGGGGAGTTTCGCTGTCTGGCTGTCGCCCAGAGATTGCGAGTTGGTAGTTTAGGGAAGGTTGAGCCACTGTTGCGGGGACTGCAACCCAAATAATACCGATGACGACACCGAAACCATTGATAATGGCGATCGCAATATATCGAACCCAGCGCATATAGTTTATCCTCAGACACCCAAATGATTTTACCTAATCTTGGGAGCAATGGGGGATTTAATTGTAAGGTTGTTGGGTCGGGAAGGGCGATGGCGTCCCGCCCCGCAAGCTACGGCTTTTTTTTATGTTGAAGGACGGTTAACTCGAATCAATTTACCGTTCAAAGTATCGATCGCAGAAATAGCCTCATTAATTCGCGTCGCCAGCCTTTCAAAATTTGGGTCTTCCGTGCAAACAACAATACCACTATGGTCAGAGTTTTGAATGTGTAATCGCATGAAATGACGGCGATTTCGCGTTAAAACTGTTCGGGAATTGGTCGCAGCAAAAGCTAACACATCTTCGTCAGGAATTTGAAGATTTGCATTCCCTGCTTCCCTCGCTGTTAATACATCGTGACCCAAAGCCCGCAGTAATTCTACCACTGCTAGCGGGAAGTTTTCATCTGTGTAAAAACGTGCCAACTTTTAATAAACCTCGCTTTCTTCCATAACTTCATCGTTTTCTCTAATTGCCTGTTCAATTTCCTCTGGGTAAGCATCAGCATAAGCCCACGCATTTACCAAGTCAGCGGCGGTTAGATCCGGAAATGATTCTAGGATGATACCATCGGAAGCACCTAAACGTCGATCGCACACCAGTGACCAAACTGGTATGCGAGTATTGCCGATACAAGCATCGCCTCCGCACACACCAGGAGTTTTTTTAATGCCTAGAGAACCGTTGGTTAAAGTTTGAGTTAGGATGCTGATTAGTTTAGCTTTATCAACCGCATTTAAGGTTAAGACTTGAGTTTCTAATTCTTGTATAGTCATAAGTGCGATCGCTCGGATTTGATATTAGTTAGATTATAGCAAATTTCCGCCATGTTTTAGGGTTCCTCATTTCGAGCTATCGCTGCTTCAATTTCTTCTGGGTGTGCCTCAGCATAAGCCCAAGCATTCGCCAAATCTGCTGCACTCAAATGAGGAAATTCTTGCAAAATCCGCACATCACTTGCACCCAGAATGCGATAATTTACCAGCGACCAAATAGGTATGCGAGTCTTGGCAATTCTAGCATCGCCACCGCACACGCCCGGAGTTTTTTCGATTCCTTGCCAAGTATTGCTTAAACTTTGAACTAATAGCTGTATTACCTGAATTTTTTCATCAGGAGTTAAGGTCAGTAGTTTTTTTTCTAATTCTTTCATTGTCATTGTTTGCTATCTAATTGAGATTGAATAACATCCAGGTTAGAGTACACCGCATTGCCCTGTCCCTACAAACAATTCGGGTAGGGATACGGCAGTGCCGTATCCTGACAAATATCTGCAATTAACCAACAGAATTTGAATGCAATCTATTAGCTAGATTATAGCGCTTGAATCAGCGCGATCGCCCGTTTTGTTAGCACATCTCGGCAATACTGATTCCTTACCCGTAGCTGCGACTTGAAAAAAATGGTACGATCGTATTAATGTGCGATCGAGAAAATCATACACCGCTATTGTAGAAATTATTCGCAGGAATTACGCACTCAGACCAAAGAAACCGCGTTTTTTAGAGAATCGGTCGCTGTGTACGAAGTATTTCGCAAAAAACCCGGTTTCTGACCGCGCACTCAGACCAAAGAAACCGGGTTTTTCACGGAATTTGTGGCTGTATACGAAGTATTTTCGCAAAAAACCCGGTTTCTGCCTTCCCACGAGTCAGTCTTATATTCATTTAGTCGCTTTCTCCATAAATGGAAGTAAAAATCGTGAAATCGCCCTGTTATAGCCTTTCTCAAAAAGGTGAGGTACGAATTTTGACCTGGAAAGCTTGACAATACAGGGTTTCTGTATACCTCATTTATCTGAGAATCGCTATATTTCCTAATTTTTATCCTTATGGGATTATCCTTAACAAGCTGCGAACAGGCGAAGTCCTTTCAAGAAATAGATCGAAAATTTAAAAATAGTAATGCGATTGAACAACACAATGTTAACTTGCAAGCGGGCGATCGAACGGTCGATCGAACTAACAACATCCAAGCAAGTCCAAAGAGTGGGAAGTTCGATAGAACTACCAACTCACCGGAAGAAAGTGCGATCGTGTTAGGAGTTTTCGGGTTTTGTTTGATGTGTTATTTATTAGTTTGGAAGTTTCGCGGGAGGGAAGAAGCTAACAAGATGCTGAGAAGAATCAGAAGAAGAGTGAAGTGAGGATAGATACTGGCTAAACCTCATTTTTTCTTAGTGCGGTTGCGTTTTCTCGATTCAGTCGCCGTATTTTTTGCTTTTTTTTGTTTTTCTTTACTTGCTTTAGATCCATTGACAGCACTACCACTTATCGGTTTGCTGGAAAATCCCGATGTATCGGAGTTTTTAGCTGCAATTATCGGAGCAATGCTAGCATTATATATCTCCTGAAATTGTGTTAGACCTTCCCCCGTACTCATATCAAACCCTGCTTGATGACCGAGCGTTACAAAGGATTTGGCAAATCCAAATTTAGAGGAATCTTCCATAATCTCCTTAAATTCCGGCTCGATATCCCGCAGGTATTTGATAATTGAAGTGGCATTTCGCAGTTTAAATTCTCGCTTCAAAAATTGCCAGAACGCCAATAATTCCGGGATAGCATTTTCACCTTCTTCCGGCGAAAGCAAACTCACTTTCCTGGGAAACAACTCTTCGACTACAGTTGCCACATCTTCCACTTTCATGCGAGGCAGCGTAAAACCTTCATAGCCGAAACCGTAATAAATGAACTGCGAGATCCAAAATCCAACGTCTGGATAAGTTTTACAGTATTCTTCTCCTTCGGTAGAATTGACAAATAGCTCGATTAGCGTTTCCTGATAATCTTCCAGGAGTGGTTCTGCTTCGTCATAATCTAGGCCATTTAGTTGGCCGATATTAAAAGGTTTATCTGACATAGTTGAAAATTTTTTAATTTAATTGACGTTAGCTCTAAGGTTAGTACAATTTTTGCAGTTCTATTAATTCTTTAGGATTTCATTATATTTAAAAAATCTCCGATCGTAGGTATATTTGACTAGCACCGATCGCCCGTCTCGACCGAACAGCGAAAGATGTGATATAATCTCAAGTAAAATTAGAATTGTTTGAGCTTGGCAGTCCGCCACTTCAAATTATGAAGTCAACACAACAGTTTACAGCAATTATTGAACGAGAAGGCGACGGATATATATCCCTAATCATGCAATTAGAAGATTACTTTGAATTCTTAACACCAGAAGATATCCGCATCAAAGGAACCCGCGTAGGTATCGAACACATTCTCTACGAATACATCCACCGCGGCCAAACTCCAGAAGCCATAGCTCAAAATTTTCCGACAGTGACTATGGCTCAAGTTTATGCTACGATTTTGTACTATCTAGAAAATCAAAAAACTGTAGGTAAATATGTAGGAGACTGGTTGGAATATTGCCTCAAAGCTGAAGCTGAGTACGATCGCAATCCATCACCTTTTGTCTTAAAAATGCGTCAGCTTAGGGAACAAAAAAATAAATCGGAACAACTGGATCGAGTTTATTAGTTATCTTTATTTAATGCTATTATAATATCAACTAAAACTTGTAATAAATCGCCTTTTGTTACCATGCAACCCGATAACAGTGATAGCAGTGAATCTACCAGCGAGCCGCCACGCAAAAGATGCGAATATAGTGGAGAATTCTTGTCTCCCGATCCTACGAGTAACTTTAAAATTTGTGCTTATAAATGCAAGGGTTACGCAGCTTTAGCAACATTCCCTTGGCCCAAAGATCGCCCCTGTCCTCAATCTTTTGACGAAAACTTTCCTGGGCCGTAAAAGTTCACATAAAAAACGGAGAATCAAAATGTCAGACTTAGAAAAAGGTCTAGCCGCTTTTAATAACGAAGATTATACCCAAGCCTTTACCTTGTTAAAACCACTAGCAGAACAAGGAAATGCCGAATCCCAGTGCATCATTGCCAGTATGTACCATTTAGGATTAGGTCGAGAAATGATGATATTAGAAGCAATTAAATGGTACATCAAATCCGCTGAGCAGGGCTATGGTGTTGCCTCAAACAACTTAGCAGGAATTTATCTTTGCGGTGCTGATGGTGTAGCAGCCGATCGCACTCAAGCAGAAAAATGGTTTCAAAAAGCCAGAGAACAAGGATTTTCACATACACCTATTTCCAGTGGATATTTAAACCAAGCTAGCATTGCATAAAACAACACCAAAACAAACCCAAAACAAAAACCCGGCTTCTCCAAAAAACCGGGCTCAATTATCAGCGTTAATCCGCGTTAATCCGCCTCTATCTGCGGTTAAAAATTTCTACAACTGCTTCACCTCAGAAACCAATTTGGCAACCACATCCTTAGCGCTACCAAACAACATCATCGTCTTATCCTTGTAAAACAACTCGTTGTCTACACCCGAAAAACCAGCACTCATCCCGCGCTTAATCACGATCGTATGCTTAGCCTTATCAACCTCCAAAATCGGCATCCCATAAATCGGGCTCGCCGTATCGTGACGCGCCGCCGGATTCACCACATCATTCGCACCAATCACCAACGCCACATCCGTTTCTTCAAACTGCGGATTGATGTCATCCATATCGTACAACTGCGGATAAGGAACATTTGCTTCCGCTAAGAGTACATTCATGTGCCCCGGCATCCGCCCAGCCACCGGGTGAATCGCGTATTTCACGTCAACACCCATTTTTTCCAAACCGTCGGCTAACTCGCGCACGGCGTGCTGTGCTTGCGCTACAGCCATTCCGTAACCGGGAATAATTACAACCGATCGCGCATAACCCAACATCATCGCACTTTCTTCGAGATTGATGCTGCGAACAGTTTTGTCAGTAGCACCAGCAGCCCCAGCAGCACCCGCAGCACTACCGCCACCGCTACCAAAGGCGCTAAACAGCACACTACCCAAGGATCGATTCATCGCCTTGCACATGATTTGCGTCAAAATAATCCCCGACGCGCCCACCAATGCACCAGCGATAATCAGCATATTGTTCATCAAAATGAACCCAGCCACACTCGCCGCAATCCCCGAATAAGAGTTAAGCAGCGACACCACCACGGGCATATCGCCACCGCCAATCGGGAGCACAAACATGATTCCCAGAATATTGGAAATCGCCACCAAAGCCAGGAATACCGGCACATTCTCCGGGTTAAATAGCATATAACCGCTGCCGGCTAAAAGTGCGATCGCCAGCATGGCATTAAACGGCTGTTGCAGCGGAAACGTCATAGGCGCACCCGGCAGCAATTCTTGCAGTTTGGCAAAGGCCACAAGGCTACCAGTGAAGGTAATTCCGCCAATCAACACACCCAAAAGGATAGTGATTGTCGCGTCTGGAGTTGGCGATTCCGGAATGCTGAGATAGCGCCAGAATTCGCCCACAGCAACGAGTGCAGAAGCCGCGCCCCCAAAACCGTTAAGCAAACCCACCATCTGCGGCATATCCGTCATCGCCACGGTATTCGCCATAATCGTTCCCAAAATGGAACCGACGATAATTCCCACAGCAATCAATTCGTAGCTGACTACTTGCTTTTCCAGCAAGGTACCGACGATCGCAATTAACATCCCGATCGCAGCTAACACATTCCCTTGACGGGCGGTTGCAGGGGAACCCAACTGTTTCAAACCGATAATAAACAAAGATGCGGCAACTAAATAACCTAGTTGAATGCCACTGGGCAGAAAATCGCTCACGCTTTAACCTCTTTTTTCTTGAACATTTGCAGCATTCGATCGGTTACTAAGAAACCGCCGACTACGTTAATTGTGGCCAGGGCGATCGCGATCGTCCCCAAAATCGAAGTAACAGTCACATTGCCTTGGCCAGAAATCAGAATTGCACCTAAAACCGCAATTCCCGAAATCGCATTCGATCCCGACATCAAAGGTGTGTGCAGCGTCGGCGGGACTTTATTGATTACTTCAAATCCCACAAACGACGCTAGAGTAAACACCACTAAACCTGGAATCAATCCTTCTGCCATAACAATTGGTAATTGGTAATTTGTCATTGACTCGTTCCCAGCCTCCTGGCTGGGAACGCATTCATGGGAGGCTCTGCCTCCGGTATAGACTGGAGGCAGAGCCTCCTGGAGTACATTACAATGCAGAGCATTGTAACGAGAGACAGTATGATTTAGGTTCGCTATAATGACTCCTAATTATTGACGGCTTCAGCCTGAGCTGCTAGAGCATCGCGAACTCGCTCGTTGCTAATCTCACCGTCGCGGGCAACGCAAGCACCAGCAATGATATCGTCTTCAAAATTCAAATTTAGCTCCTTATCTTTCACCATCAACTGAAGTAAAGAGGAGATATTCTTCGAGTAAGTTTCGCTAGCGTGGACAGGCATCGAGGAGGGCACATTAATCGGGCCGATGACATTAACGCCGTTCCATTCAACATCTTTCCCCGCTTCCGTGCATTCGCAATTGCCGCCTTGTTCGGCCGCGAGGTCAACAATTACCGATCCGGGCTTCATTTGAGAAACCATTTCTCTAGTAACTAAAATAGGTGCTTTTCTGCCGGGAACTTGAGCGGTTGTAATCACTGCATCGGAAGCGCTGACGTGTTGGGTGAGCACTTGGCGGGTGTATTCTTTGGCCGCTTCTGATAGCTCTTTAGCATAACCTCCGGCGGCGACGGTTTCTTCCTTGAGTTCGACATCAAGGAATTTAGCGCCCAAACTTTGCACTTGTTCTTTTGTTTCCGGGCGGATGTCGAAGGCTTCGACTACCGCACCCAAACGGCGCGCCGTGGCGATCGCCTGCAAGCCGGCAACGCCCACACCCATTACCAATATTTTCGCAGGGCGAATCGTACCCGCCGCCGTTGTCAGCATCGGAAAATATTTCGGCAAAGCGGCTGCTGCGATCAGTACCGCTTTGTAACCGGCAACGTTGCCCTGAGATGACAGTGCATCCATGCTTTGAGCGCGGCTGGTGCGCGGGATCATTTCCATGCTGAATGCCGTTACTTGGCGATCGGCCAAACGCTGTACCAAAGCCGGATTTCCCAAAGGATTCAAAAATCCGATGAAAACGCCTCCTTCGGGGAGTTGATGAACTTCTGATTCTTGCAGGGCGCCGATTTTCACGACGACATCGGCTTCGCCCCACAGCCTAGCGGTATCGGCGACAACCTGAGCTCCCGCTTCTTCGTAAGCAAGATCCGAGAAAAAGGATTTTGCGCCGGCACCGGCCTCAACCCAAACTTCGACGCCCTGTTTGACTAATCGGGCTACAGCGTCGGGCACTAAAGCCACCCGGCGTTCCCCTGCTTCGACTTCTTTGGCGATCGCTAATTTCATGAACTCTCCTTATTTAAGCCTTCCCAGGGCGGCTAAAACCGCTCCTACATAGACAAAACCCGCCTCCGCAGGTTTCTTGAAGTGCGATTTTTAACCGCCAGATGCCTTGCTGTACATTTGAGCCACCGCGGCCTTCAACTTCTTTCGTTGATACTAAAGCCGATCGCCCCAATGACCGCCGTATCTTTAACTTGTCTTATGGATTGAAATTCGCTAAATTATTAAATTTGTTCCGTCCCATGATATAATCGTCTGCTGACTAATAGTGTAGCTTTCATGTCAGTTGGTGACATCATATCAAAAATAATGAACTCAAGACGCTCATCAAATTGCTGAAACAGTAGCTATATTAGAGGCATTCATCGTCAATTGCCAGCGGTGGATATTCAAGGTTCCATCGTAATTTTTTTATTTAGAGGAGTTGTTATGCGACGATTATTTTCAGCACTAGCGGTTACAGGTTGCTTGCTGAGTGGCTTACCCGCCATCAGTTTAGCCCAAGGAATGCCTGGATTCACAATTTTCGGCGGGCCGGAGCGTGGCAACCAATTAAACTATCGCTTAGATTACGGCAAAGCGGGGATGAGCGGCGATAGATATCGGCTGCGAATTCCTTCCAAAAAAGTAAGTTTGGCGATCGCCCAACTGAACATATCCTATCCAGACTACTACAAAGGCGAATTCGACCAAAAAGACATTAAAGTGCGCGTCAAAGACAAAACAATTGAATTGCAAGAAGTAATCTGGGACAAAGAAAATCGTTTCATAGAAATTTATCCCACAGAACCAATTCCTGCAGGCAACAATGTTGAGGTTGTACTCTCCAACGTCAGAAACCCATCTCCGGGCGGAATGTACCATTTCAACGTCCGCATCCGCACTCCTGGGGACGTTCCCTTGCTGCGTTATCTGGGTACTTGGCTGTTGAGCATTAATTGAGGAAAGAGTTCGAGGAAGGAATTTCTCGTTAGTCAAGCGATCGCAACAGAAAAATTTAACTGTGGCGATCGTTTTGCTACGGGCAAGAATTTAACTCTACTCAAATCCTGGTTTTCGGGAGTTGTAAAATAGAACCTCCGGCTCATATCGCAATTGTCAAGGATTCGTAAAATAAGTCTAGGGGCAGTCCCCCGATGGTTGCCCTTCGCTAATTAGGGGTAGGCTTAGGGGCGCTACCCCTACAAAATGTTTACCAATCAAATAGGATTGCTCTAGCCGTACTCTCGCATGAATCTACTAGCAAAAATCAAAACAATACAACTTCCTCCAGCGCTGCGATCGAGAAATTATCGCCTGTTTTTTGCAGGACAAGGCATCTCACTGATTGGCAGTTGGATGACGCAAGTCGCTACTGTTTGGCTTGTCTACAATTTGAGCGATTCACCTTGGATGCTGGGCGTGGTGGGATTTACAAGTCAAATCCCCACATTAATTTTACTGCCTTTTGCAGGAGTTTTAATCGATCGCTGGAACCGCCACCGAGTCATAATTGCCACTCAAATATTAGCAATGGTTCAATCCTTAGCGCTAGCAGTTTTAGCGCTAACAGGAGTCATTAACATTTGGCATATCCTGGTACTGAGTTTCTTTCAAGGGGCAATTAATGCCTTTGACGCGCCGGCACGGCAAGCTTTTGTGCCGGAACTTGTAGAAAAGAAAGAAGATTTAGCAAATGCGATCGCCCTCAACGCTTCCATGTTCAACGGAGCCCGACTAATCGGCCCAGCAATTGCAGGTTTGCTGATAGCTACAGTCGGGTCAAGTTATTGCTTTCTCATTGACGGACTCAGCTACATCGCTGTAATTGCAGGCTTATTAGCGATGCAGATCAAACCCCGTCAAATTGCAGCAACTAATACCAAACCCTTACAAAGATTAAAAGAAGGATTCGTTTATGCCTTCGGGTTTCCCCCGATTCGAGCAATTTTACTGCTATTAGCATTAGTCAACTTCGCAGGAATGTCCCACACAGTATTAGTCCCAATTTTTGCCACCAAAATCCTCCACGGCGGCCCACAAACCCTCGGCTTTTTGATGGCTGCTTCGGGAGTCGGAGCCTTTACGGGCGCGATTTATTTGATTTCGCGCACAAGTATAGTTGGCCTGGGCAAATGGATTGCGATTTCACCCGCAATTATGGGATTTGGACTGATAGGTTTTGGTTTGTCCCACGTCTTGTGGCTGTCATTAATCATGATGTTGTTCGTTGGGTTTGGTTTCATTTTGCAATTTGCAGGCGGCAACACATTTTTGCAAACAATCGTTGAAGACGACAAACGCGGAAGAGTGATGAGCCTATACACGATGGCATTTTTTGGAGTGACACCGTTTGGGAATTTAGTTGCCGGCGGATTGGCAAATTATATCGGCGCTCCCAATACAGTCATCATTGGAGGTATAATTTGTGTTTTAGCCTCCATAGTTTTTACCAAACAGTTGCCAGCTTTAAAAAACTTAGTCCGACCACTTTATCAAAAAATGGGTTTAATTCCGCAGTAGCGATTTAGCGTAAAAGCACAAAAGCAAACATTAAACAACATTCCCAAAGCCAATATCTGACTGTATCTCCAGCAATCCTCAACAACTTGTAAACTTCTCTCTTCTCTTCTCTTTCTCTGCGCCCTCTGCGCCCTCTGCGGTTAAAACATCCAAATTAATTACGCAACCAGAGGTTAAACCAATGGCAAATACAAGTGCAATACCACAGCAGAGCGATCGCGTTCCCTTAAAAACCTGGATCGGCGTCATGGGAACAATACTCGGCGCTTTCATGGCAGTTTTGGACATCCAAATCACCAACGCATCTCTCAAAGATATTCAAGCAGCTTTAGGCGCAACCTTAGAAGAAGGTTCTTGGATTTCCACCGCCTATCTAGTCGCAGAAATTGTCGTAATTCCGCTGACTGGTTGGCTGTCGCAGGTGTTTTCAGTCCGTCGCTACATCTTGGTAAATGCCGCTTTCTTTGTCTTCTTTTCCATGTGCTGCGCTTGGGCGTGGAATTTGAATTCAATGATTGTATTTCGGGCTTTGCAGGGGTTGTCAGGCGGCATTTTAATTCCGATGGCCTTTACATTTTTGCTGACCAATTTGCCGCCCAAAAAGCAGCCAATCGGCATGGCGATGTTTGCACTGACAGCTACTTTTGCACCATCCATCGGGCCGACATTGGGAGGGTGGCTGACTGAGAATTACGGCTGGCAATATGTCTTTTATCTCAATTTAATTCCAGGGCTGCTGCTGCTAGCTGCTGTGTGGTACGCCGTCGCCCCCGCACCGCTGAAACTAGAACTGCTAAAAGAGGGCGACTGGTGGGGAATTATCTCGATGGCGATCGGCTTGGGTTCCCTGCAAGTCGTCTTAGAAGAAGGAAGCCGCAAGGACTGGTTTAGTTCTGATTTTATTGTGCGTTTAAGCATAATTGCTGCAATATTTCTCAGCGCTTTTTTCTGGATTGAACTAACTCGCAAACGACCGTTTATTAACTTGCGCTTGCTGACTCGCCGCAATTTCGGTTTAGCTAGTATTGTGAATATTTCCTTGGGGGTGGGATTGTACGGTTCGGTGTACATTTTGCCGCTGTATTTAGGTCAGATTCAGCAGTACAATGCCATGCAAATTGGCGAGGTGATTATGTGGGCTGGGGTGCCGCAGTTATTCATCGTGCCGATGGTGCCGAAGTTGATGCAGCGAATCGATATGCGGCTGATGATTGGCATAGGTGTGAGTTTGTTTGCGGTGAGTTGTTTTATGAATGCCAGTATGACTCACGAGACGGGTATCGATCAGTTGCGTTGGTCGCAATTAGTCCGGGCATTGGGACAGCCTTTAATTATGGTGCCGCTGTCAACTATTGCCACTGCTGGTATGGAGAAACACGAGGCTGGTTCGGCTTCTGGTTTGTTTAATATGATGCGAAATATGGGAGGTTCGATGGGGATTGCGGCCCTAGCAACTTTGGTGACGCAGCGCGAGCAATTTCACTCGAATCGATTGGGGGAATCTGTTTCTTTGTACAATCCGGCAACGCAGGAGCGAATTAATCAAATGACTCAGTATTTTGTGAGTCGTGGTGCAGATTTAAGCGTGGCGAAAGACCAGGCAATTAAGGTAATTGATAATATTGTCCGCCGTGAAGCTTATGTAATGGCTTTTAATGATTGTTTTTATTTTGTGGGAATTGCTTTGCTGTTAAGTGGGATTGCTATTTTGGGTTTTAAAAAGGTGAAAGCGGGTGCGGGTGCTGGGGGAGCTCATTGATTCTGTAGGGCGCGGATTGCGCTGCATCTTTGGGGCGGGCAGGATGTCCACCCCACAATAATTTTAAGTGTTTTCAAAATGCCAACTAAATGTTTTTTAGTTTGTTCACCATTCTTGTTGAGCTTCTGCTTCTGCTTGGATTAAATTTTGCCGCAGTTGCGCCCAATTTATTTGATGGGAGGGCGAGTCTTCGATGAGCTTTCCGCGCTGTAAATGCAGAATTCGCGTGCTAAATTGCTCGGCTAATTCTAATTGGTGGTTGACCATTACAATTGTGGTTTGGCCGTTTGTTAGCTGTGTCAATACTTGCAAAAGGTGGGCGGCTTTTCCTGCGTCTAGGGCGGATGTTGGCTCGTCTAAAAGCAAGATTTTTGGTTGTAGGATGATGCCGCGGGCGATCGCCACGAGCTGTTTTTGGCCTGTGGAAAGCTGGAATTCGCTGCGATCGAGCCATTCTTGGGGTATATGCAGTTGTTCGATCGCCCCGCTAATTCTCTCAGCAATGTTTGATGCAGTCACGCCCCGCAGCTTCAAAGGATAAGCCAATGCTTCTCGCACCGACATTCCCAAAAGCTTGGATTCTTGGAGGATGAGGGTGATTTGTTTGCGGAGTTCGATCGCAGGTATTTGGCGATATTCTGTATTTTCCAGATAAATCGAGCCGCTGGTGGGACTGCTAAGCCGATTTAGCAACCGCAACAGCGTTGTTTTGCCGGCACCTGAAGGGCCAACAATTGCCACGCGATCGCCCTTATGTACCTGAAACGATATATTTTCCAACAAATAACTTGAGGCGATCGGTGTTTTCAAGCTTACACCGTCAATTCGCAGTTGAGGATTTGTTTCAGTATTATTTTCCGAATAATTAGGCATTTAATTAATTAAAAATATGGCTTTTGTGGAACGGGCATCTTGCCCGTTCTTGAGACAGGCAAGATGCCCACTCCCCAATCCAACTCACTCTTTGTGGAACGGGCATCTTGCCCGTTATTAAAGCAGGCAAGATGCCCACTCCCCAATCCAACTCACTCTTTGTGGAACGGGCATCTTGCCCGTTATTAAGGCAGGCAAGATGCCCACTCCCCAATCCAACTCACTCTTTGTGGAACGGGCATCTTGCCCGTTATTAAGGCAGGCAAGATGCCCGCCCCACAATCCAACTCCAACTCAAACTTTTACAGCTTTTTCTAAAGGGAAACCCAGCTTTTCGCGCTGTTCCAAATAAAGCTGAGCAACTCGCCGCGCCAAATTGCGAATTTTGGTAATATAGCGAGTTCTTTCCGTTACCGAAATCACACCTCTAGCATCGAGTAAATTGAAAGTGTGAGAACATTTTAACACATAATCAAGACTAGGCAAAACCAATCCTTTTTTTGTCAATTGTTCCGCTTCTTGCTCGTACAATCCAAATAGAGTAAACAGCAATTCTGGATTAGAAGCTTCAAAGTTATAAGTACACTGTTCTATTTCTCCTTGCAGGTGAACGTCGCCGTAAGTGATGCCATCTTTCCACTGAATTTTCGTCATCGCATCGACTTCTTGGAGATACATTGCGAGGCGTTCTAGTCCGTAGGTAATTTCAATGGAGACGGGGCGACAGTCAATGCTACCGCACTGTTGAAAGTAGGTAAATTGGGTGATTTCCATGCCATCGAGCCAGACTTCCCAGCCGACGCCCCAAGCTCCGAGGGTGGGCGATTCCCAGTTATCTTCTACGAAGCGAATGTCGTGGTCTTCTGGGCTAATTCCTAATGCTCTGAGGGAGTCTAAATAGATGTCTTGGATGTTGGGAGGAGAGGGTTTAATTAAAACTTGATATTGATAGTAATGTTGGAAGCGGTTGGGATTTTCGCCGTAGCGTCCGTCGGTGGGGCGGCGACAGGGTTCGATGTAGGCGACTGACCAAGGTTCGGGCCCAATTGCTCTGAGAAAGGTGTGGGGATTCATGGTTCCTGCACCTTTTTCTGTGTCGTAGGATTGGGCGATCAGGCATCCTCGATCGCTCCAGAATTGATTCAAAGTTGCAATGACTGATTGAAAATTCACTGGTTTCAATATGCTTAGCGAGTGTCTAAGCTTATTTAAGCATACTCAAGGCACGGTTTATTGAAATAAACCATTTATCGCTGGATATTTAAGTTCTTTTTTCAGGTATATTGTATCGATCGAGTTATTGCGATCGATAATAGCAATGTTTTCTAGATTGATCGGTCCCTACTGCTAGGGAAAAGAGCCATCATGTTGTTTGTGGATAGGGCGGTGGATATTGTCCGCTCGTGATGAGTTGCTCGCGTTCGAGGATGCGTTCTGGGAGGTTAAATTGTAGAATTTTAGCGGTTACGCGCCCTTGCGGAGTCAGTGGGACAATGGTTCCTCTATCTAACCGAAAGTGGTCTGACCATTTCTGGAGACGGGGATTAAAAAAGGGGGTTAGCTGTTGTGTTTCAGGATCGATCGAACCGAGGTCAGTTCCTTTGAAACGGTTGCAGCAAGGACACGATAACGCTAGGTTTTCGACGACGGTGATGCCATCATGTTTTTCGGCAATAATGTGTTCCATTTCAAAGGCGAAAAGTGCAGCCGTTTGGGGAAATCGGCAATACTCGCATTGCTCTCCGGCGCGTTGAGTCACTAACCGACGCAAAGTGGCTGGTACATAACTCATGCTGCTGTCTGTAAGTGTTTGTAAGCATGAGCTTTGGCTAAGCGCACCCAATGTTCTAGGAGCAAGTATCGATCGAGTTCGACTTCTTCCGATCGCGAGAGAGTGCTGGATTTATGGCGATCGAGCAATTCACTCATGCGGGTTTGCAATGCAGGCGTGGGGCGGATAGCGAGGATGACTTCTGGGCTGGGTTGACTGGCAAGCAGTGCGACGATTTGGAGTTCGTCTTGGTAGGGGATGGTTTCTAGGGGGGTGAGTTCTTGGAGTGCGCGATCGAGGGCTTCTGGGAGGCGATCGCCCAATGCGTGCAGTTTTTCGCCGAGGATCTCGGGGACTTCTAGAATAATTTGCATACTTTGGTAATGTGAAGATGGGAATTGCTTTGATTGTAACAAAAGGGTTCTGGAGCGATCGCTCGATAGTTTGAGTAGCGATCGCATCCACAAATCATGAGACTAATTTAACTGTTACTGCTTGGTGGACTTAACTGGAGTATGAGGAAGCGATCGCCTTCTGATGTCTCCCTCTCCATAGGATCGGTTGCGCGAACGCAAGCACCGGGTTGGTCGTTCGTCCTTGTCTGTTTCACTCACCTCATCTTTCTGCAACCAGGGTAAACGCATCTTAACTGGAACCCAAAATATGCTACAGTTAAATCCGACTAAATTTCAATGTAGTTTGTTGTAGTTTATGGGTGCTATCAATGGCAAGAGGTTTTAGTAAAGCTGTAACTTCCCAACAAAAACAA
>NZ_JANMZH010000293.1:0-2023 GCF_031383065.1 Microcoleus sp. OTE_8_concoct_300
AACTATGCAGAACATATCTGGGACGTAAAAGATTCAGATGGGTATATGGGAGCAACAGTATGTATTGTTGTTACATCATTCATCCCTTACTACGATCGCACTCAAGATTGGACAGCATTGGCATGGTGGATACATGACCACATTGATGCTTATGCAGCAATGACCTTTTTCCCAAACTATGCAGCGTTCAACATTAGGTGGAGCGAGAATCCTAAGGTTTCAAAATAAATTTATAGCTACGTAAAAAATCCGCACACTGGTAAGAAGAGCGGGTATCTGACAAAGGAGGGGATGGATAATTTCTTAGGTTTGCATGAGCAGTTTTACCAAGAATTTATCGATCGCTGACTAAACATCTTTTTGAACTTCTATGCGATAGTTGTAGCCCTGTTCGGTGAGGAATAGTTGGCGGTGTCGGGCAAAATCTTCCTCACAAGTTTGTAGCGATACTAATGTATAAAAACTAGCAGTGTGTCCATCGGATTTCGGGCGGAGAATCCGTCCCAGGCGCTGCGCTTCTTCTTGGCGAGAACCATACTTTCCCGATACTTGAATTAAAACATCGGCATCGGGTAAATCGACGGCAAAATTGCCCACGCGAGATAGAATTAATCCGGGAATCTCTTTGTGACGGAATGCTTCGTATAACCGATCGCGCTCTGCCTGTTTTGTCTTCCCCGTAATCAGAGGCAATTCGGTAATTTTGGCGATCGCATCCAACTGTTCGAGATACTCACCAATAATTAAAATACGGTGTCCCGCCTCCTTTTGCAATAAACCTTGCACCACATCCAACTTACCCGGATTTTCCGCAGCAATCCGAAACTGGCTGCGGCGGGGCGCTAGGGCATATTCCATTTTTTCCGCCTCATTTTGGGCGACGCGGATTTCCGTACAATTGGCAGTGGCAATAAATCCCTGTCCTTCCAATTCGCGCCAAGGTACGTCATAGCGCTTGGGCCCAATCAACGTGAATACATCGCCTTCTTTCCCGTCTTCGCGAATCAATGTCGCAGTTAAACCTAACCTGCGTCGTGCTTGTAATTCAGCGGTGATCCGAAATATCGGTGCAGGTAATAGATGGACTTCATCATAAATAATCAGTCCCCACGATTGGGCGTTAAACAACTCGAAATGCGGGAATTCATCATCTTTATTCGATCGATAACTTAGCATTTGGTAAGTCGATAGGGTGACAGCAGCAGTCTGTTTGGTAACACTGCTGTACTCAGCGATCGCATCCTCAGTTAAACTCGTTTTGTCTAATATTTCCCTGCGCCACTGGTGCACAGAAGTCAAACTGCTGGTGAGGATGAGTGTCTTTTGCTTTACCAAACTCATCGCTAACATCCCGACTATGGTTTTACCAGCCCCGCACGGTAGGACGATCGTCCCACTTCCACCTTTTACCTCCCCGTCCTGATAGAATGCCTCTGCTGCTTCTTGTTGATAAGCACGCAAATTAAAGGGCAAGTCCCCTAAAGTACGATCGCGCAAAGAAATCCCTAATTCGGCACCCTCGACATATCCAGCCAAATCTTCTGCCGGATAGCCCACCGCTAGTAAAGCTTGCTTGAGTACGCCGCGATTGCCGGCATCGACTTGAAAGCAAAGATCCGAGATGCGCTTGCCCAACATTGGTTTGACGCGATCGTCCCGTACCAGCAATTCCGCTAGGGGCAAATCGGCAATTCGCAGTTGTAAATCGGGGCGACGCGCATCGATTCTTTCAATTACAGTTAATCCATACCGCGCCCCCAACAGTTCAATTTCCTGCGCTACCGACTCAGGAATGGGATACTTGGCATACTTTCGCAAAGCGGAGATCGCGTCTTCAACTGGCATTCCCGCCGCCCGTGCATTCCACACGCTGAGGGGCGTGATGCGATAGGTGTGGATGTGTTCGGGACTTTTAATTAATTCGGCAAAGGGGGCGATCGCTTCTCGCGCCTGTTGTGCTGTGGGGGCGTGAACTTCTAGTAAGATCGATCGATCGCTTTGCACGATCAAAGCATTTTCGGGA
>NZ_JANMZH010000302.1:0-11197 GCF_031383065.1 Microcoleus sp. OTE_8_concoct_300
CCTATTTGGTCGATCGGTCGCTGCATTCTTTTTCCACCCTTCCACCCTTTAAGGATAAAAAATTTTATAGGTCTTCGCCTTTTCTGTATACCGTAGAAATACGGAAAAAGAATATTTATTTGTTACTTTTTTCTCTTCTAAGTACGGTGGTCGTTGACAACCATTTCTGAAAAGCAGAATCGCTGACTCCCACTCTTAACTTGGATCACGAATAGGATTTTTCATGCAAAAAGCAGCAAAGGTTAATTTGCTGCTTTTGCTGGTTTTTGTGCGTTCGAGTTTACCAGAAACTTTTTACACTGCTGCACGCGGAAGGTTTCGATAATTCCTTCACTCCTAATGTAATTAAATTACATGGGACAACGCCGTTACTCTAGGGAAGAAGGCTCCCCCAATTTACTAAGAATGCAATTTGTCAAACAAACTTTGTCTTAATCGCTGCTGAAACTCTGGATCGTTTCGTTGATTGTTTCGTCGATCAACTTCTTTGTTGAGATTTTCCAACAAAAATTTAAGTTGCTCGTCGCTGAATTCAGTTATGTTTCCGCTGATTGCAGTTACATAATCATTTAGTGTGTTTTCCTTAGCCTTCTGAATTTGTCTAGTTACTAGCGGTGTCTCGTCAAAGACTTCCGGTTCGGCAATAGGTTGGGCAAGGTTATCAGATATGGGCGGTGTTGGAATTGTTGGCGGCATTGGAGAGGAAAACACATCGACGACTGTGTGCGGATCATACCTTTCAGCCAGTGCTCGATCGGCATCCCGCATATCGGGTAACACTGATCGCCCATTCCCCAAACCAACAGCGGCCGCAAGCTGTTTCTGCTCTGCCTGAGTGTTACCAAATTCAGCAATCTCGGTTTTTAGCAGGTGCTTTTTGTTGACTGAACTATAGTGATTTTCGATCGCCGCGATAGTTCCGCGTCCCCCGAATGCTTGGCGAAATAAGTCGAGTCGCGCTCCGAAATAGATCAGGACACAATCAAAATCACTTCCCTTAATTGGGTTGCCTTCATCATTTAAAAAGTTGATTCTTCCCCGCCAATAGCAAAGAGCCGAGGCATATTTGTTGATGAGTTCACCAGTTCCGACGTTACTTACAACGCCAGCTTTTAAAAGCATGACGGCCGCTGATACGCTACCCCGTGCAAATTCAAAGCAGCACCGCTCAACCCACGGGAATGGGTCGGAGAATGGTGGATTGATAAATAATGTTTTGCTCCATGTGTTGTGTCTCGCCAGACCGTCATCTTGCTTGTAATATCGTACTGCTGCTGGAATGTTGCTACCAGAATCAGAACACGGATCAAGCCAAATCTGACCGCCCAAAGACTTTTTAACCAAGCTAACAATAGGCTGATCGCTAGTGTTTGGCGTTCTCCATCCATCCGGATCTTTCGGCGGGGCAGCCGACTTGAGCTGCTTCTTCTCATCTCGTACAGTTTCAAGCGCCCACTTCAACCCGATCGATGGCTGATTTTCCTCTGTAAGAAGCGCAACCAGTTTCGCTTTTGCCTCGACAATTTCCCAGTTTTTGGCAATCGTCATATAGCACTGAGCCGATCGAATCCCGATACCAGCTTGCTCTAGCTGCTTTTCAAACTCCCCATACTGACACTTTTTCTTGAACTCTTGAAGGTAAACACCAGTTAAACGAACGCGGTGAAGCTTTTCTAGAGCAAGCTCGAACTCTTTGCGCTCGATGACACAGATGAGCTGGTGCTGTTCACTAGCCATAGAAATGAGTTCATTCTTCGTCAGCGCTCCGATGTTCGGCGGCAAGGTCAGAGAGATATTCGATTCGTTATGTGAAGATTCAACATCAAAACGTGGAGGTTCAACTTCCCACATCTGTAGATAGGCTGAGCCTATTTGCATTCCTTCTAACCGGATCGTTTTTGTCCCTGGAAGAAATTTCTCAATTTTCTTGAGTTCTCCCTTGTGCATACAAAAGTCAAATTCAAACAGCCACAGAAAGTTATTCTTTTCCCATTCAGTCCAACTTTCAATTAAGTCCTGCGAGATATTCAACTCGCTTGAGTCCGATCGCAGCGACTCTCCAGTCGAGAGCATTACCGAGGGCTGCACGTCGGTCGCGGTTGTCGCCATCTCTTGAGGCAACTCCGATTTGTGGTCGAGGGAGGACTGTTGCGCCTGGACTTGCGCCAATTCGAGTGCCGTCCGATTCTCCTGTGGATTCGTCCAGCCCACTGGGAGATTGTAACCAGCTTCGAGGAATTCCGGGTTCGCAACTTCCGAACTGGTTATCAGTCCTAATTGAATCAATTGCGTTTCTAGTTTGTTCTTCCCAGGCGGCCGCTGGTTCGAGTTGCCCGATAAAGCTCCGGGCGATCGCAACAATAATGATCCGCTCTCGACTCCAGGGGCTGCCAAAGTGGGCGCTGGTAAGACACTGCCACTCCGCATCGTACCCGCACGAGGATAGGGAGTCGAGGATGAATCCGAAGTAACTTCCTGGTTTGTGGCCGGGGGAGTAAGAGCAACTAAGGAGTCCGGCAACGTTCTCAATGATTGCAAAGTCGGGCTGCAATTCTGCAATTGCTCTGAGCACGTCGGGGAAGCAGTTTCGGTGGTCGTCGGCTCCGCGTCTTTTTCCGTCATTGCTGAAGGGTTGGCAGGGAGGGGAAGCGGTGATAATTTTTGGTCGATCGGGAATGGCGATTTCGCTGGTAAAGCTGACAAGCTTGATATTGGCAAGTTGCTTTGTTCCAGGGAATCTGATTTTAAGAAGTCGTTGGCAGTAACTGTCCCATTCACAGAAGATGTCGGGGCTTCTTCCCCACACCTTAGTTCCTGCGTAGGGGAACCCTGCGCCAATTCCTGAGCACAGATCGAGCCATTGCCATTGCCTGATTGATTCCATATTTCCTCTGCTGTTGTGTGTTGATATTCTTCCTCTGCTGTTCCTTCCTGCAACTCGACCCAAGCTAAATAAGCCTTTTTAAATGCTTCTAAATCGCCGGGATAATCATCCGGTTCCGGCGGTTCATTGCTGTCAAATTCCAATAGATTAAGCTGTCCATCTGCCTCAGCTTTGTGTTGAACTTTGCCAAAATCGGCGGGGTTCCAAGGTTCCAAATGCAAACTATCAAAACCAGCAGCTTCTTGGTCAAATTTCCACAAACCTTGTTTACCAGTTGCTGGAATTGGTGCGATCGCCCGAATATTCTCAAGCTTGAACGCATAGCGGCCGATTTTCCAATCCCCGCAGCGCAGTTCTGTTGGACATTGTTGGTTGATGAATTCCTCTGTCATAAGAATCACATCAGTTAGTTCGGCGATCGCAACTACTGCGGAATAAGGGCACTCTTCATTCAATAAATCTTTGAAAGATGCCACAACTTTGTCATGTTCCCGCAGTTCTTGCTTGCCTTTGGGCTTGCGTCCTGCGTGAATAACAATCAGCCCGCGATGATTAGTCGGCCAATCACGAGTTTCGTATTGCTTGTGACCGACTGCAATCAAGGAAGCCCAAGGCTGATGCAGAGTGATAGCAGTCAATTCAGTTGATTCAGTTGATTCAGTTGATTCTATTGTTATCCCAAACTCTGCCGCCTTCTTTTTCCCTTCTTCAGTTTGCAAAAAACGTTTAACTTTAGCTGCTAGTTCAATTGATCCGCTGGGTAAATCTTCCCCTCGTACACTTTCACTAATCCCCGGCGTCTCCAAAACTCGATCGCCCGTTGTACCTTCCAAGGCTCCGCCCTGAGCACAAACGATATCTCCATCCAGTTCGTCGGCCGCTTTGCCGTTGCCACGAGAAACAGGATTTTTCGGTACAGTATTCGATCGTTTCGATTTGGAACTGCTAGATGTAGAGATAGGCTGACGTTTACAAGCTGGTGATTTTCCATTTTTAATTACCATGATTGATTTGTCCTCTGATTTCTCTAATATCTGGCTGGTTTGGGGTGTGGCAAATACGCTCAAATTGTGCGTTTTCGTAACCTTGTAGATAGTTTTCGTCGTTCACTGTGGGCAGTTGATTTGCATAGCCTGCATCCATCCCAAAACACTCCAACCAACCCATCATGTAAGCCTGATTGTGGGGATACTGCGGATAAAGCTGATCGCCTGCATCACTGAACCCCCGATGCCAATCGTCGTAGGTTAAATCTGGCTGCTTATCTGGGTGAATTTCCCATGATGTTGGATAGGTACTCACCACAACACCTCCTCCTCTACTGAATTGCACTGTGCACACTGGCACTGCCCCATTACTGCTGCACTGGGTGAATGTTTGATTGATTTTTCTACAGACGGAGAGTTCTCGGAATGTTTCTCCAATTTAGAATTCACTTCGTAGAGTTCATCTTTCAAAATTACTTTTTGATTTACAACTCTGAGTTGATACTCTTCAATCAAGGATCTTGCGTTTTTTTCCACCCAACGAGAAATTAACGTCGGCTGCGTTGGCATACAAGAAGCAGCTTCTAAACAAAACTTCTCGAAAATCTCTCTCTCTGCATCTGAAGAAAGAGATGAAGTAAAAGTTGAAAGAACATCTGAAGAAGAATATGAAGAAGAATATGAAGGCTTCCTCAAATCCTTGCCCTGCTTGGCTTCTGTTTTTTCTCCTGTCACGATGAAAGATGCGCTGTCTACGATCGTGGATTGGTTGTCCACGATTGCAGACTGGCTGTCTACGATTGTGGACTGGCTGTCTTGATTCGTGGACTGGTCATCTTCAATCGTGGACTCATTGATATCAAAGGAATTGAGGCTAATTGAAAACTTAGTATTAGCTGGTGTTGACCAATTGATAGAACCTTCTGCTTTGAGTCTGCTTAAGGATGAGTAGAAAGCGGCCCGACTAATTCCCAGTTTGTCTGTAATCTCTTTCTGCGTTTCTTTGAGCGTCCAACCGTCCTTGAGTCTGATTTTGAAGTAGAAGTGAAGTAACCCTTTTGCTGTCAGATCACCTTTTTGATAGTGGGCGATCGCATCTGTAAGAAATACTTCGTAATGCTGCGGTTTTGCCATTATTCCTCTCCTTTCATGAGTGTTAAAGAAGAAGTGTTGCTCTGAGGAATGTAAGCAATAGCAAAGTTTCCGTAGCCAAAGTATCCGTATTTCAGGCAAGCGTCTATTACTTGAGATTTGCTGTAGTAGTCTGAAGCATTGGTGTGGTCAAATAATTCATCGACTGCAGGCATTAAATACGTAATGCCTCCTCCAAACCTTGAGAAATATTGCCAGCAAGGAAAGTCTGGGTCAAATTTGCTAGAAATAGGCTCTTCAAATTTTGGAAGAACTCGTTTTATCCACATGGCTAATACCTCTTTGCTGAATATTTGCTTTGCCCTGATTGAGTTGGGCGTGTTTTTGCCCACGTGCTCAATTTTTGTGGTACTGATTTTGTTTGAGTCATGCTATAAGTAGATCATTGGTGATCTAAAAAATTTTAAGCCAATACTGAAATTGTAGGCTAATATTTCAGTAATTACTGAATTTGGATATTAAGTTTTATGAAGTTTTATGAAGCGTTAGACCGGACTCTTGATGCCTACGAAATTTCTGCAAAGTGGCTCTCAGAGCAGTCCGGCGTGAGTATGCAGATGATTAGCCAGTTTCGCCGAGGGAAGCAGCGCGTCTATAGCGATAGTCTTGAAGCGATGATCGGAGCATTGCCTTTAGAAGTTCGTCGCCATTATTATAGTTTGATGAATGGCGATAGCATTTCAGTTTCTGCAATGAGTGAAATGGAACTTGCCGATATTATGGATAAGATTGCTGAAGTTTTGCGGCAGCGTACTAATGAGCGTAACAATGTGCGATCGTCCCTAGTACGTATATAATTTGCTATCTGTTGTAGGGTGTGAAGATATGGAACCTGTAGTATCTGGTAAGAATTCTGTGGAAGAAATTTATAAACTTATTCGTGAACTTCCTGCTGAAAAACAGTCGGAGTTGATTAATAAAATTCTTGAAGGCTCAGGTTTAGTAGTGATAATGGGTAACGGTTGTGTTACTAATAACACAATTAATGTAGGTGGCAGGTACGATAAACTAGCCGAGCAAATAGAAGCGATCGCTCTTGAATTACGCACATTAAAAAGTGTTCGTAATTGATATAATAATAGTATCCCCGCGTGCTGCAAACACCGGGGAAGTGGTCAACCTAGTTCTAGTAGGTCAACATGAATATTATAAACTTTGATTCTCTCTTTTTGACACAAAAGGGGAATCTTCCAACTTGTCCGGCTGTTTACTTTGTTCTTTCTCAGCGGAAAAAAGTTCTGTATATTGGTCGTGCCGATAATCTAAGGAGTCGCTGGCAAAACCATCACCGCTTTACTCAAGTTAATCGCTTAGGCGCTCGAATAGCTTGGATGGAAGTTGCAAATGAGAGTGAGCTTCCAGAGATTGAGCGCAATCTTATATCTACTTTCAAGCCTTTACTCAATGGCACTTCAGTAGAATCTATAAGCTATGCTTGGGTTGAAGATTTTGTGAGAGAGCTTTTTACTCTTCATCGTGAAGGCTATATCAACAATACGATCGCACATGATGCTTGCCTTGAATTGATGAGCCTTGCTCGAAAATTGCGATCGTCCTAAAATCTAAACTTTGTAGGTGTTGCCATTGCTAACAACTTTGGCAACGCGCCACGCTGCCTGAGCGCCAATCTTCCCAGCTCGGATAAATACGAAGCTGCCATGCTGGAATCGATCGCCGTGCGGCTTAGTCCCAATGAGCGATCGAACTTCAGCCGTTGACAGCAGCCAACCAGAAGCGATCGCCCGTTCCAGTGCTGTGTAATGTTGCAGCGGGTCGCGCGTCGCTGCAATGTGTCGGGCGATCGCCTCGATGAGTTCGAGAAAGTTTTCTCTCTCTTGATTTATAGCTGTTGCAGCCGCAGGTTCGATCGCTGCTGGCATAACTTCGGTGCGGCTGCTTTCAAAATCAGAGAGGGTGCCACCAGATTTTAGGTGCTTGTCCAGCTTGTCCAGTTTGTCCAGTTGGTCACTGGATATTTTGCCTCGGGCTACTGGTTCGATCGATAAAGCTTTTATGCGATCGTACACAGCCTGCCTGCTAGTTAAGCCATAGCGCTGTTGTAGCTCTGAAATTGGGTGATTTTCCATTGTTAATAATTTGTCCAGTTGTCCACTAGACAAATTGTAGTTGTGATTTGTCCAGCGGGCAACTGGACAATTGACTGGACAAAAAAAACCCCCTTATTACGGGGGGTAAAAACGTCTTGCGAGACGTTTATAAAGCTAGATGGGGATTTTTACTTATGTGGGCGTCAATTCCTTAAAGTTGTCCCTTAATCTTTGAGTAGGCAATGTTTCAATTTTGGGTTCTTCCGTACCTGTTATGCTAAATTGCCTCAGACGATACCTAAAATCCTTGCGTAGAAAGGATTTTAGGTATTACTTCGAGTTAACTTAGGATGTTGAAGCCTAAAATCCCGGTATAGCTGGCTTTGGAGTCATTTTGACTAGCCGTTTGGCATAGTAAGTGCGGAAGAGCCAAATATTATTTCACTAAAACAGACTCAAGTAATATAGTAGTCTGAAACAAAGTTGATACTTAAATCATACTTCTACATTACTTAAGTTTTGCCAGTTACTAAAAATATCCTGTAAGAATAGGAGTCATAGCCTTTTTGTTGACTGGGAAAAAGCTGTCGTAGCTTACTAGGTTAAAGCTAGCAGCTATCTCATCGCAGTTGTTAAACCATGAGCGGTCTTCATTAAGAACGCTACGGGGGACTACTCTACTAAAAGCGTAAGTTCCTTCTCCGGTGATTATCTGGTTGGAAAAGTTGAATAAGTGATCATTTCCGTTGCTGAAGATGCCGCCATCTATTCCCCATACGCTAGATTGGAGGAGAAAATTACTATTCAAAAGGATAGCAAGTGTATCTAATTCAACCTTGATGGTTGCAGTGACCCTAGCCAGGCTCTGTCGCCTCCCAAAAAGATCGATTTGTAATCTAGCATTCTTTAAAGCAGTAACTCTGGTATTGACCGTAGGGTCGTTTGGCATACCAGTAAGAGAATCAACCTCTATTTCTTGAGAGAAGATACGATTTCCTGAGGCGAGAGAATCTTCTGAGTCGAGAGAGTCTTCTGAGGCGAGAGAATCTTCTAGGGCAGTAGAATCTACTGAGGCGAGAGAATCTTCTGAGTCGAGAGAATCTTCTAGGGTGAGAGAATCTTCTGAGGCAATAAGTTCAGGATATTCAGATTCTACTAGGGATGGTTCTATCCACTCATCACCTAAGATTTCTAAGGTTTGTTGGGTCATAAAAGTTTCTTACCTGATGGGTTTCATTTGGGTGAAGAGAAAGCAGGCTAGGTGTTACCTAATGCCTTGCCTTATTTATGGTTTTTATCATTACTCATTAAGTTTGCAAAGTCAAGTGATTAATTTTTTGTGAGACAAAACTCAAGGTTTTATGTCTTAGTTGTAAAAAGATGCTTATACCTCATAGCTCTTTATGAATCTGCACGGCTGCAAGTAATAAATGGGGATATTGCAGTATGCCCGCCTAGCTTTATTTTTTTGCTGGCGGTAAAACTCGATCTAACGAACTAGAGCCTGAACGACTACTCCGGCGCTGTTCGGGGATTTAAGCGGTTTACCCGATCGCCCTTCACTCTACTCACCGACTAGCTGAAAGTCTGCTTTCTACAGTTGCTGGCATTAAAGAGCCCGATCGAATAAAGCTTAACTTGTCCACCGCATAACTGGACAAGTTGAATTATTCTCCGACAGAAGCGCAACCGGGTGCGTTTTTAGAGCATTGCCTCTAGGAGTTCAATAATTTTCTCTATTTCGTCTGCATTCAGTTTGCTCATAATTTCGATCATTGCAGCGTACACTCGAATCTGTTATATACTACATACAGTAACTATGGAGTGTACGCTGCAATGGCTAACTCAAATCCCAAGCGAGAAAATTTAAGGCAGGAATCCCCTAAGTGGCAAAATTTGCCCACTGTTGCTGTAAGGATTCCAGAAAAATTTAAGGATCAGTTGCTGGCGATTGCGCGCTCTTTGGATGAAGGGCAGCCAGCAGGCTTAGATATGCCTCTTAATTTGGAAACTGTTAATCAATGGCTCAAGTCTCTTGATGCAGATCTACTCTTGGACTTAAAAGCTAAAGTTGAGATTGCATTAGTTGAAGCGAAGGAGAGAAAGTGCGATCGTCGTTTGGAACAAGCTATTACCTATCTAGCTAGTCGTTGTGATGGTGCTTTTTCTCAAGATGGACAAGGGTTTAATGGTGCTGATACTGCTTTTGGTCATTGGTTGGCAGAATTGATCGAGCAGCAAGAACCTATCCTTAAAAATCATGCTCAATCTGCTTTAAAAATGCTGAGGAAATATATTAAGCAGTTAGAGGGCGGTGGATTAGGTTTACCTAACTGGGAAACAATTGAGCATCAATACCCTGACAAAATTAAGTTGACTACTTTGATGATGTTAGAAGGGAAAGAAAAGCGAATTATTCCTGAAAAACGTATTCAGGTAATAGGAGATATGATTGCGGTGTACGCTCCATATGATAGTAGTGGAAGATTTCAAAGAAAGGCTAAAAATATTGAGGGTTATAAATTTAATGGTGAGGATAAAAGTTGGCGTTGGTCGATTAATAAAATAGCTGAAGTTACTGCCGCTTTTTCTCAAGACGATGAATATCATTACGATCCAAATATTGAGGGAGCGATCGCACTTGTAGAAATTCAAAAATCTGAAGAACTGGCACAGTTGAAAGCTGAAGCTCTAGAGAAATCTGACAATATTATCAAGCTTGTCAGCGTTGCCGATTTAGATGCGCCGCTGTCAAATGGTTGGTATTTGAGGGATTATCAAAAGCGTGGTGTAGAGTGGCTTCTTGCTCACTGTCGCGGTGGAATCTATACCGGGGGAGTTTTGGCGGATCACATGGGACTTGGTAAAACCTTGACTACCCTTGCGGCTGCTAAAGTAATGCAGCGTACACACCATTGTCCTATTTTTGTGATTGCACCCGTATCATTGCTGGAGAACTGGCGACGAGAGGCTGAATTAGCACAGGTGCGGATTGAGTGTTTCAGTTGGTCTAAGATTCCCAAGGCGTTAGAATCTCAGAAATATGCGCTGATTGCGGATGAGGCACACTATGCCCAGAATGAGCGATCGCAGCGCACTCAAAAACTTTTAGCTCTAGCACACAGTGAAAATTGCATTGCCACCTGGATGCTTACGGGTACGCCAATTAAAAACGGTCGCCCCATTAATCTTTACCCGCTGTTGCTGGCTGCGAACCACCCGTTAGCTGAGAACAGGCTTGAGTATCAGAAGCGCTATTGCAACGCTCACCATAAGTCTTTTGGTAAAAAAACTGTTTGGGATGTTACCGGGACCGCTCACTTAGATGAGCTAGCTAAAAAAACTGAGGATGTGATTTTGCGGCGAACTAAAGCGGAATGTTTGCCTGAGCTCCCAGCGAAAACTAGGCTGTTTAAACAGGCAGAATTAGAGGCTGATAAATCTAAGGAGTATGAAGCAGAAATTAAGCGTCTAGTTGAAGATTATCGCGATCGCGCTAAAGCTGGCTTAGTTGATGCAGATTCCGAGGCTTTGGTAACGCTCAATTATTTGAGAAAAGTAGGCAGTCAGTTTAAGGTTGATGCTGCGATCGCTCTGGCTGAAGAGTTGCTAGAACAAGGTCAGCAAGTCGTGATGTTTACTGAGTTTCTAGAATCTGCCAATGCACTGTACGCTGCATTGGGTGGAGAGTTGCTCACTGGTGAAAGTAAGTCAGAGGATCGTCAAGCAATGATCGATCGCTTTCAGGCTGGTGACTCTAAGGTATTTATCGGTACGATTAAGGCTGGTGGTGTTGGGATTACGCTTACAGCAGCTTCTCATGTGGTTCTTGTTGATCGTGCATGGACTCCTGGCGATTGTGAGCAAGCTGAAGATAGATGTCATCGTCTTGGTCAAAGCAATGCTGTGTTTGCCACTTGGATACAGTTAGGTCAAATTGATTTCGCGATCGATAATTTGCTCCAAGCAAAACAAGAACGAATCGAATTAGTCCTCAAGGGGAAGCGCAAAACATTGAGAAAGCTGGATTCACCCAAAGAATTAGCTAAGGAGTTATTAGAAATTTTGTAAATAAATTATTCTTTTACAAAAACGAAACCAGTTGCGCTTCTTTGAGAGAATAAAGA